>DNXM01000196.1:6826-11506 GCA_003505905.1 Oscillospiraceae bacterium | reverse complement strand
TGCCTCTCTCGGTCACGAAGCCGTTGACGCGCGCACCTTTGCCGAATGGGGCATCGAATATTTCAAGTTTGATTTCTGCCACAATCATCCGATTACCACCGCAGGTCCGAACATTGAAAAAATCACGCTCGGCGAAGTCGGCGGCAAGGATTTCGTCACCTACCCTGCCTGCGAAGCCGTGCTGAACGGTCACGCAAGACTGACCACAAGCGAACCGCTTCGTGACGGACAGTACATCACGGGCTTGAGCGGAAACATCGGCTCGGCAACCTTCACGGTTGAAGTCGAAGAAGAGAAAGATTATATTCTGACCATCGGATTGAGAAAATTCGGTTTGTTCTACAAATACTGCCATGTGACGGTGAACGACAGCGATGTGTATGAGCTTGAAATCGCACCGACCACAGGCTTCACGCCGGACGGTCGCCAACAGCTCATCATTCATCTGATGCAGGGCGTTAACACCATCAAAATCCACAACCCGATCACCTCCCGCATGGACGGTGCTGCCGTGCAGTATATCAAAATGGGCAAGGAGCTGAAAAAGGCAACGAAAGCCGTAGCCGAGGCAACGGGCAAGCCCGAAAAGCCGATTTGCTACTCCATTTGCGAATGGGGCTTCAACCGCCCGTGGAAATGGGGCAAGGAAGCAGGCAACCTGTGGCGCACCACCTTGGATATCAAGCCATTTTGGGCTTCGGTTGTCGGCATTTACGAAATCAATGTCAAGCTCGCCAAATACGCAGGTCCCGGCGGCTGGAACGACCCCGATATGCTTGAAGTCGGCAACGGCAACCTCACCGAGGAGGAAAACCGTTCGCACTTCAGCCTGTGGTGCATGATGGCGGCTCCCTTGATTCTCGGAAACGATTTGAGAAACTTCGTCAAGGCCGACGGCACGCCCGATTCGGATGACCCGACGCTCCGCATTCTCACCAACCGTGATTTGCTTGCCATTGACCAAGATGTTCTGGGCATTCAATGCCGCAGACACAAGACGACCGTCAAGGTTGATACACTCGTCAAGCCGTTGAGCGGCGGTGAAACAGCCGTTTGTCTGTTCAACAAATTCGGCGAAGAAGAGGAAGCAAGCTTCAACATTCGTGAATTGCTCAAAACCGAATACTGCAATCTGCCCGAAGCGGAAAGCTATGAATGCACCGAGCTTTGGAGCGGCGAATGCGAAGAGACCGACGGCGAAATTTCCGCTATGGTACCCGCTCACGGCGTAAAGGTCTACCGCATCAAGGCAAAATAAGAAAAAGAAGGAACAAACATGACCACACAGCTCGAAAGCATTCTTGAAATTGTAAAGGACGCTGGCAAAATCATTTTGTCGGCACACGACGCTGAAAACTTTGTCACCGCAAAAGAGGGTAAGAAAAACTTTGTGACAAAATTCGATGTTGCCGTGCAGACCTATTTGTTTGAAAAGCTCGGTGAAAAATTCCCCGAAGCTTTGTTCGTTGGCGAAGAAGGAACGGAAAATACCGACAGCGATGCCCTGCGCTTCATCATTGACCCGATTGACGGCACAACCAATTTTATGCAGGACTACCGTTGCAGTACCATTTCCGTGGCACTGTGCGAGGGCGATATGCCCATCAAAGGCGTTGTCTATAACCCCTACACCGATGAGCTTTTTTATGCAGAAAGCGGTCAGGGCGCATTTCTCAATGGTCAGACTATTCGTGTCAGCGACCGCACTTTGGCGGACGGTATGGCGTTGGTCGGCACATCCCCCTATCACCCCGAAAACACCGACCGCACCTTTGAACTGATTCGCAAGGTGTTCGACTACAGCCGTGATATTCGCCGCAGCGGTTCGGCTGCCTATGATATTTGTTGCGTTGCACAGGGCCGTTGTGAACTCTTTTTTGAGCAGGAGCTTCAACCGTGGGATTATGCCGCAGGCACGCTGATTGTGCGTGAAGCAGGCGGAGTTTGCGAAACCTTTGAGGGTGAAACGCCCTGCTTATTCCACGGCAGCGATGTTCTGTTTGCCAACCCGAGTGCTTTCCGTGAATTCAAAGAACTGCTGTAAATTTCAATCCGCATAAAACGACCTCCGCACTTTGTTTTTACGCAAGGTGCGGAGGTCTTTCTCTTTTACCAAAAAGCAGTCAACCCATTTTTGAGCTGACTGCTTTTGCTTTTTGATTAAATACAGGGATTGGTTTTTACGGTTGAACCGTCCGCTTTGACAAAAGTGCCGACGGTTTCCAATGCACTTACATACGGCAAAAGAATTTGCGCTTCATTGCATTCAAAGCCTTCGTAACCGATTAGCTTTCCGTTCGGGTGGATTTCTCCGCCGCCGAACACGGCAAACGACTCGGCTTTTTCGCCGTCATACGATTTTACGCCGAGCGAAGCCAAATAGGCGGCATTTGCGCCCGTCTTGCGAGCCTTGCCGAACACACGAAGCTCCGCTTCGCTTTCGTCCCAATCGAAGAACGAGAACGCAGCCGCACCGTTTGCTTTTGCAAAAGCGAGGACATCGTCAATCGCTTCTTTGCTCATGTTTGCGTTGAGCAAAATTGCACCGCCTTGAATGCGTTCGCCCAAAACCTTCAAGGCTTCCTCACGGCTGACTTCTTTTCCGTCCACCGAGCAAGCCGAAAGACGGACAGGGTTGTTCAGCGGAGCGAAACCGAAGGCGCCGACCTTACAGAGAACGGTATCTTCGTTACCGGGTTCGCAGCGAACAATGCTGCTGCCGTAGGTGTGAACCGTCAGCGAGCAAAGCTTTGCACAGCCCGTGCAAACCGTCTGATTTGCTTTCGTATTCAACGGTACATTCTTGCGGAACGGGGTTTTCGGCTCTAATGCGCCGGTCGGGCAAAGCGAAATACACTGACCGCAGGAAATGCAACGGGACGAATCAAAATTCTGTCGGAATTCGGGCGAAACAACCGTAACAAAGCCACGGTTAACAAGACCGAGCGCTGTAACACCCATCACCTCATCGCACACACGCACGCACTGACCGCAAAGAATGCACTTATCGTGGTCATGAATGATGTGCGGATGGGAAGCATCCTTACCGTTTTTCGATTTTGCGCCTGCATACGGCTCGGGCTCAACCCCGTATTCACGGGAATATTTGAGTAGTTTGCATTTGAAGTAATCCAAACAGCCGCACTCCAAACAACGGCTTGCTTCCTTTTGCGCCGTTTCCCGGGCGAAACCGAAGTTCACTTCCTTAAAGTTATTCTTACGCTCCTCACCCGAAAGATGCGGCATCTGCGCCGCAGAAATCTTTTCACGGTCTGCCAAATCCTCGGCAGTAACTTCCTTTTCCACCACAAAGGGCTTGTGATAACCGACCGTATAGCCGTTGAGATAACTGTCAACCACATCGGCTGCCTTTTGTGCCTCACCGATGGCGGCAATGGCAATGGATGCACCCTTATTGGTTGCGTCACCGACAGCAAAAACGCCCTCCATGCTCGTCATAAAGGTGCTTTCATCGGCAACAATCGTGCCTTTTCTCGTCAATTCAAGCGACTCCAAGCCGTTGGTGTCCGTCTGCTGACCGATGGCCATAATTACGCTGTCCACATCGAGCGTTTCAAACTTGCCCTCAACGGGAACAGGAGAGCGTCTTCCGCCGGCATCCGGCTCGCCAAGCTCCATGACCTGAAGCTTCATCTGACTGACCTTGCCGTTTGCACCGATAATTTCGGCAGGATTGGTCAGGAACTTATAAATAACGCCCTCTTCTTCGGCTTCGTCGATTTCGATTTTTTCCGCAGGCATCTCGTTGCGGGTTCTGCGGTAAATGACATAGACATTTTCCGCACCCAAGCGAACCGCCGTGCGGCAGGCATCCATTGCGGTGTTGCCGCCGCCGCAAACAGCGACATTACGGCCGAGCGCAACGGGATTGCCCTCAATCACGCCACGCAAAAAGTCAATACCGCCGTAAACGCCGTCCAAGTCTTCGCCCGTAACACGCATCGGACTGCTCTTCCAAGCACCGACTGCCACAATCACGGCATCGCTTTCGGTCTTGAGCGACTCAACGGTGAAATCCTTGCCGAGAGCCTTGTTGTTGATAAATTCAACACCGAGCTGTTCAATCAAAGCAATCTCGGCATCGAGCTTTTCTTTAGGCAGGCGATACTGTGGAATGCCGTAGCGAAGCATACCGCCCATTTTCGGCATTTTGTCGTACACCTTCACGGAATAGCCCTTGATTGTGAGAAAATACGCCGCACTCAAGCCGCCGGGACCGCCGCCGATAACCGACACGGTTTTGCCGTTTTTCGGCTGACATACGGGGAAATAATGCTCGTCACCGTTCAAATCCAAGTCGGCGGCAAAGCTCTTCAAATAAGCAATTTGAATCGGGTCCTCGACCAACTGTCTGCGGCACGCCTTTTGGCAGGGATGCGGGCAGACACGGCCGATGGCCGCAGGAAGCGGAATGCGTTCTTTAATTAAGCGCAACGCCGCTTCGTATTCGCCGTTGGCAATCAAGCCGACATAACCCTGGCAGTCCGTCCCTGCCGGGCAGGCAAGCGAACACGGTGCTTTACAATCGCCCGTGTGGTTGGACAAAAGCATATTCAGCGCAAAGCGTCTGGACTTTTGCACACGCTCTGTTTGCGTTTTGACAATCATGTTATCGCTGATTTTGGTTGAGCAGGCACGAAGAAGCTTCGGGATACCCTC
>DNXM01000196.1:6207-6780 GCA_003505905.1 Oscillospiraceae bacterium | reverse complement strand
CACCGTATTCTTCGATGCGTTTATCGTGGCAAAGGGTCGGAATTTCGATTCCGTTGGCTCGAGCCACCTCCAAAATCGTGCTGCCGGGCGCAGCTTCAAGAGCTGTACCGTCAATGGTAATGCGGAACAATTTATCCATGGTTTCCTTCCCCTCCTTATCTCTTTTCTACGGCACCGAAACGGCAAACATCCATGCAGTTGCCGCACTTGATGCACTTATCCCAATCAATGACAAACGGCTTTTTGACTTCACCGCTGATGGCTTCCACCGGGCAGCGCTTACTGCAAAGCGAGCAGCCCTTGCACTTGTCGGCATTGATGCTGTAATGAATCAAATCAATACATTCGCCTGCCGGGCAACGCTTTTCGTTGATGTGCGCTTCATACTCATCACGGAAATAGCGAATGGTCGTCAACACGGGGTTGGGAGCCGTTTGACCCAAACCGCACAGCGCACCGGCTTTGATTTCGGCACAGATGTCTTCGAGCAATTCGATATCGCCCTGCTTGCCTTCGCCCTTGCAAATGCGGTCGAGAATTTCAAGCAAACGCTTTGTACCGATGCGGCAATGC
>DNXM01000196.1:0-6179 GCA_003505905.1 Oscillospiraceae bacterium | reverse complement strand
GCGTACATTTTCCACAGGATTCCTTGGCGGTGAAATCCAAGAAGAAGCGAGCCATGCCGACCATGCAGGTGCTTTCATCCATGACCACCATACCGCCCGAGCCCATGATGGCACCCGTTGCGCCGAGCTTTTTATAGTCAATTTCCGTACCGATTAAATCCTTGGGAATACAGCCGCCCGAAGGTCCGCCGAGCTGAACGCCCTTATAGCCCTTATCCGTGCGCATACCGCCGCCGATATCGAAAATGACATCCTCAAGCTTTTTGCCCATTGGAATTTCGACCAAGCCGCCACGGCGGATTTTGCCCGTGATGGCGAAAACCTTTGTGCCCTTGCTGTCGGCTGTGCCGAGCTTGGCAAACTCCTCGCCGCCTTTTTCGATAATCCACGAAACATTGGCAAAGGTTTCAACATTGTTGATATTGGACGGCTTATGCCAATAGCCCGACTGCGCCGGGAACGGCGGCTTAAGGCGAGGCATACCGCGAGAACCCTCGAGGGATTCAATCAAAGCGGTTTCTTCACCACACACAAACGCACCCGCACCCGCTTTAATGCGGAACGAGCAGTTAAAATCGGAACCTAAGATGCTGTTGCCGATAATGCCCTTTTCCGTTGCCTGCTTAATGGCACGCTCCAAACGCAGAATGGCAAGCGGATATTCGGCACGGACATAAACGACTGCCTCTTTTGCGCCGATGGCATATGCGCCGATGAGCATACCCTCAATCAAGTTGTGCGGATTGCTCTCGATAACGGCACGGTCCATGAATGCGCCGGGGTCGCCCTCATCCGCATTACAGATAAGGTATTTCTCTTCGCCTTGGCTTTGACGGGCGGCATTCCACTTGAACCAAGTCGGGAAGCCTGCGCCGCCACGACCTGCCAAGCCTGCGGTTTTGATTTCGTCAATCACCTGCTCGGGCGACATGGTATCAAGCACTTTTTTCAGCGAAGAGTATCCGCCGTTTTCGATATAATCGTCAATTTCCTCGGGGTTGATGATACCGCAGCCACGCAGAGCGATACGGGTTTGCTTGTCTAAAAACTGCTTATCTTCCTCGCTGACAACCAAATCGTTCAAAACCGACTCATCGCCGTTTTTGAGGTATTCGACAATTTTCGGCACATCGTCCTTGCCGACACGCACCAAGCGAATCAAGCTGTCGCTTTCGTCGTAGATATCGACAATCGGCTCTAAAAAGCACATTCCGATACAGCCGGTAACCGAAAGAGAAGCGTCCGGCTTTTCGTTTAAAATTGCCTGTTCAAGAGCTTGATATACAGCAGCGGCACCGGCGGAAATTCCGCAGCTGCCCTGACCGACTTTTACTCGTTTCATTCGGCTTTCTCCTCCTTTTTCGCTTCCTCCGTAAGGCGAGCGAGAATGTCACGCACCTTCTGCGGAGTTAAAGAACCGTAGGTTTCATCGTTAATCATCATCACCGGTGAAAGCGAACAGCAACCCAGGCAGGCAACATTTTTGAGGGTAAACAAACCGTCCTCGGTCGTTTCGCCATCCTTGATGCCGAGGGTTTCATAGATGGTTTTTTCCAACAACAGCGAACCGTTGACATGGCAGGCTGTGCCTTGGCAAAGCATAATCAAATACTTGCCGACGGGTGCAAAGCGGAACTGGGTGTAGAAGGTCGCTACACCGAACACCTTTGCCACGGGAATGTTCATCTTTTCGGCAATGTGACGAAGCACATCTGCCGGAAGATAACCGTAGATACCCTGTGCTTTTTGTAAAACGGTAATCAAACTGCCGGGCACCTTGGCATACTGCGCCAAGGTATCGTCAAGCAGAGTCAAATCACTGTTACAGCAGGAACATTTTTCTGACATTGTAAATTCCCCCGTTTTATATGAGATGTTCCCCATTATACACGCATTCATCCTCTATGGCAAGCAAATGAGAAAAAAAGATTCAAGAAAAATTTTTCTATATACGCTTGCTCGGCAGAGAACGGGAAAAACGAGGAAAAAATGCAAAATTTGCAAAAATTCGTTCATTCTCGGTTGCATATATATTCAACTTGTGATATAGTTAAAATAATTATGGGATTCTTCTGCGAAAGGCGGCGATTTTTTGAGCAGACACATTGCGATTTTTGACACAACCCTGCGGGACGGTGAACAGGCGCCCGGCTGCAGCATGAATTTAAGCGAAAAACTCGACATAGCACACCGTCTTGAACGACTCAAGGTGGATGTGATTGAAGCCGGTTTTCCTGTTTCCTCAAAAGGTGACTTTGAAGCAGTCAAAGCCATTGCCGCAAAAGTTCGTGACAGCTCCGTAGCGGCACTCACCCGTGCGGTAATTCGGGATATTGACACGACCTACGAAGCCATCAAAAATGCGGAACAGCCCCGTATTCACATTGTGCTTGCCACTTCGCCGATTCATATGCAATACAAGCTTTGCATGACCCCCGATGAAGTATTGGCTCGAATGCGGGAATCGGTGACGCACGCCAAAAAGCTGTGCGGCGATGTGGAATTTTCCGCCGAGGATGCCATGCGCAGTGACATGGATTTTTTGTGCCGTGTGGTCGAAAAAGCCATTGAAGCAGGCGCAACGGTGGTCAATGTGCCCGACACGGTCGGCTACATGATGCCCAACGAAATGACCGAGCGCATTTCCTATTTGATGAACCATGTGCCGAACATCGACAAAGCCGTGCTTTCCGTTCACTGCCACAACGATTTGGGGCTTGCCAACGCAAACGCTCTTGCGGGCGTTATGGCAGGCGCCGGGCAGGTAGAATGCACCGTGAATGGCATCGGCGAACGAGCCGGCAACACGGCACTTGAAGAATTTGTTATGGCGGTCAAAACCCGACCGGATTTGTGTGATTTTGACACAAGAATCGACACCACAAAGATTTACAAAGCGAGCAAATTGTTATATAATACAATCGGCAATTCCATTCCGCTCAATAAGCCGATTGTCGGCAAAAACGCCTTTAAGCACGAATCGGGCATTCACCAACACGGTGTCATGGCAGACCGCCGCACCTATGAAATTCTCACGCCCGAGTCCATCGGCATTAAGCCCAACGAAATGGTACTGGGCAAGCATTCGGGGCGCCACGCTTTTGCACAGCGGCTCACCGAGCTCGGCATTGACCTAACTAAAGAAGAGTTAGAGCTTGCTTTCACGGAATTCAAGAAGCTCTGCGACAAAAAAAGCGTTGTCACCGACAGCGACATTGAAGCCCTTGTGGCTCATCGAAAAATTGATTTCAACGACTATGTGCTGGATTCGTTCAATGTTCATTCGGGCAACAACGCCAACTCCGTTGCGGTCATGCGTATGCACAAGGACAACAAGCACTACGAAGAGGTTTCCCTTGGCGACGGTCCTGTTGATGCCGCATACAAAGCCATTGACATCATCATGAAGCCCGAGCCGCACAGCCTGGAAAAATACACCATTCATGCGGTTTCCGAAGGGCGTGACACCTTGGGCGAAGCGATTGTGAAGCTCCGCTTCGGCGAAGAAACCGTCAACGGACGAGGGCTTTCCACCGATATTATCGAAGCCAGTATATTGGCGTACATCAACGCATTAAATAAAATGAAGATTGAATTCAGCAGTGAAACGGAGGAGTGAGGCAAAATGGCAATGACCATGACGCAAAAGATTCTTGCGGCTCATTGCGGACAAACCGAAGTAACAAGCGGTGATTTGATTTTTGCCGATGCCGATTTGATTATGGGCAACGACATTACCGCCAGCGCCGCCATTGCCGAATTCAACCGCTCCGCCGTAAAAACCGCCGACCCGAGCCGCATTGTGATGGTGATGGATCATTTTGTGCCGAATAAGGACATCAAAGCGGCGGAACAATGCAAGACCTGCCGCAGCTTTTGCCGTGAACAGGGCATTGATAAATTTTACGATGTCGGTGACATGGGCATTGAGCACACTCTTCTGCCCGACAAAGGGCTTGTAACCGCAGGCGATTTGGTCATCGGCGCCGATTCTCACACCTGCACCTACGGCGCACTCGGTGCGTTTTCCACGGGTGTCGGCTCAACGGATATGGCATACGCAATGGCGAGCGGAAGGGTTTGGTTCAAAGTGCCCGGTGCCATTCGTTTTATTCTGCACGGTGCCTTTCAGCCGTTTGTTTCGGGCAAGGATTTGATTTTGCACATCATCGGCAAAATCGGTGTGGACGGTGCGCTGTACCGCTCCATGGAATTTGTCGGTGACGGTGTGAAGAGCCTTGAAATGTGCGACCGCTTCACAGTTTGCAACATGGCGATTGAAGCCGGCGCACGTGCAGGTCTCGTTGCGGTTGACCAGACCACCATCGATTACGTTAAAGGCCGTCCATATGCGCCTAAGGGTGATCAGTGGGACAAGGCAGTCGCTTACTGGAATACCCTGCATTCTGATCCAGATGCCTCTTTCGACGTTACTGTTGAACTCGATGCGGCTGAAATCAAGCCACAGGTTACCTGGGGTACTTCTCCAGAAATGGTTGTTTCCATTGAAGACAAGGTTCCGAACCCAGCTGACGAAAAAGATCCGGTCCGCCGTGACGCAATGGTCCGTGCACTGAAGTACATCGGTCTGGAAGCCGGCACCCCAATGGAAGAAATCGCGATTGACAAGGTCTTTATCGGTTCCTGCACTAATGGCCGTATTGAGGATATGCGTGCTGCGGCAGCCGTTGTCAAAGGCAAGAAACGTGCACCAAACGTCAAGCAGGCACTGGTTGTTCCAGGTTCTGGTCTCGTGAAAGAACAGGCTGAACAGGAAGGTCTCGACAAGATTTTCATCGAAGCTGGCTTTGAATGGCGTGAAGCAGGATGCTCCATGTGTCTGGCGATGAATGATGACCGTCTGGCTCCGGGAGAACGCTGTGCATCTACCTCCAACCGCAACTTTGAAGGCAGACAGGGGCAGAACAGCCGTACCCATCTGGTTTCTCCTGCGATGGCGGCAGCTGCTGGTATTGCCGGTCATTTTGTTGACGTTCGTAAACTGTAATCGCACCACTGAGGAAGCGAGACATGAAATTCATCAAGATCATCACTTATATGCTGGCAGCAGTGACATTCATTTTTGCCTGCAACACCTTTGCCGGAAAAGACAAGAGTCCCAGCAAAGAGACAACTGCGATTGTCAATGTCGCAAGATGATTGGATGAAAGAGATAACCTATTAGGTGAAGCATGGAAAAATTTACCGTACATAAAGGATTGGTCGCACCGATGGATCGTGTGAACGTCGATACCGATGCCATCATTCCTAAGCAGTTCCTGAAATCAATCAAACGCACAGGTTTCGGTCAGAACCTGTTCGACGAATGGCGTTACCTTGACCATGGCGAACCAGGCATGGACTGTTCCACCCGTCCACTGAACCCTGAATTCGTCCTGAATCAGGAACGCTACAAAGGCGCGACCATCCTGATTGCCCGTGAAAACTTCGGCTGTGGTTCCTCCCGTGAACATGCACCATGGGCACTCCAGCAGTATGGTTTCCGCGCCATCATTGCACCGACTTTTGCTGATATCTTCTTCAACAACTCTTTCAAGAACGGTCTGTTGCTCATCAAACTGAGCGAAGAACAGATTGATTCCCTGTTCAAGACTGTTGACGCAAACCCAGGTTTTAGCCTGACCATCGATCTGGAAAACTGCCTGATCCTGAACGAAGAAGCCGGCATCAAGATTCCTTTCGATGTTGACCCATTCCGTCAGTACTGCCTGATCAACGGTCTGGATGACATCGGCCTGACCCTGCGTAAGGCTGAAAAGATCACAGCATTTGAAAAACAGCATATCGACGACCAGCCTTGGTTGACGAACACTATCTAAGAACTTAGCAACACAGGGCATATCTGCCAGGGGCAGGTATGCCAAGAAGAGGGAAAACATGAAAATTGCAATTCTGCCGGGTGACGGCATTGGTCCAGAAATCATGAACGAAGCTGTGCGTGTCCTGAACGCACTTGGCGAAAACTTTGAAATGGAATGGGCAGACGTCGGTGGCGTCGGTTACGCAAACCACGGTCATCCACTGCCAGAAAGCACCCTGAAACTGGCTCAGGAATCTGATGCAGTCCTGTTCGGTGCTGTCGGTGATTTCAAATATGACACCCTGGAACGTGCCCTGCGTCCAGAACAGGCTATCCTGGGGCTGCGCAAGAACCTGAA
>DNXM01000109.1 GCA_003505905.1 Oscillospiraceae bacterium | reverse complement strand
ATGATGGTATATTTTTTCGGCTCGGGTCTTGCGAAGGCTTCTTTGGCGGTCATGCAGAATTCACGCTCTGATATACCGTATTCGGTCACACGCAATTCGCCGTTTTCGCAGATGATGCTGCCCTTTTCCAAGGTGATTTCCAAACGGTTTGCACCGGGCAAATCCGCCGTTGTGGTGATGAACACGCCCGTTGCTCCGTTGGGATATTCGGCATAGATGGTGACATCGTCCTCAACTTCAATGTTGTGCCACTTACCCTCATGGCAGAACGCACGAATCTTGTTGGGCATACCGCAAAGCCACTGCCACAAATCCAACTGATGCGGACACTGATTGAGCAACACGCCGCCGCCTTCGCCCGACCAAGTCGCACGCCAATCGCCCGAATCATAATAAGCTTGCGTTCTGTACCAATCGGTAATCAGCCAGTTGACACGCTTGATGGCGCCGAACTCACCGCTTTGCAGCATTTCACGCAGTTTGATGTAGCAGGGATTGGTGCGCTGATTGAACATGATGGCAAAGGTCTTGTCGCTCTTGGCGGCGGCCTCGTTCATCTCACGCACCTGCTTGGTGTAAACACCTGCGGGCTTTTCAATCATCACATGAATACCTGCGGCAAGGGCTTCCTTGGCATAGACGGGGTGGAAGTAGTGCGGAACAGCAACGATAACGGCATCAACCGTGCCGGACTGAATCAAGTCGCTTCCGTCTTCAAACACCTGAAGACCAGGCATCTGCTCCAACGCATAGGCACGGCGCTCGGGCTTGCGGTCGGCAACGCTGACCAATTCAAGGTCGGGCACGCAACCGTCTTTGAGGAAATTGAGGTGACCGGAGCCCATGTTACCGCAACCGATGATACCGAGGCGGATTTTGCCTTTTTCCATACCTGCCAAAATCTTGCGCAGAGCGGCAACCGCAACATCGAACACCTCGTCGCCGTCTTTGTAGACATACTTTTCTTTCTTTTCAATCGCTCTTCTCGTTTCGTTGTCGGCTTCCAAATTATCCAAGCCGTCAAACACACGCAGATGCGGTTCGAGAGAGAGGAACTTCTGACCCTTGTTACGGGCGAAACGGCGGATGATTTCCGCAACATTTCCGTCACCGCAGCCGGCGGGAACAACTTCGCCGTTTTCAAAGTAAGCGTCTTTGATGTGGAGATATTTTACATAGCCTTCCACCATTTCGTAGGCTTTGAGCGGATTGACACCGCACTGAACATAGTTGGCAGGGTCAACAATGGCAAACAGCTTGCCCTCACAGTAACGAAGCACTTCCAGATTGCGCTCGGCATTGTCACCGTAGATGCCCTTTTCGTTTTCCAAGCAGCAGTACACGCCCTGCTCATAGGAATAATCCGCCATGATTTTGACACGGCGAAGCACTTCCTCACGGTATTCGTCAAAGCTTTCGCCCTTGGTGAAGAAGAAACTGAACATACGGATGTTTTCGGTGCCGAGAATCTTGGCAACCTCCACCGTGTTTTTGAACTTTTCAAAGTGCGGCTCAAAGTCATCGGTGATTTCGATTTTTCCGAACGGGGAACCGAGGGAAGAAATTTCGATACCCTCGCTGTCAAGCTTGGCTTTCAGCTCTTTTGCCTCTTCCACGGTGAAATCGGCAATGTTTTTGCCGTCAATGCCTCTCGGCTCAAAATAGCTCATTCCGTTGCGCTTGAGAGCCGCAATCTGTCCGTCCAAAAATTTGCTTGCTTCGTCAGCAAAGCCGGTAAGAGTGAAATTCAACATAAAAACAATCTCCTCCTGTTTTGTTGATTTTATTTTTTACGGTAAAGTTTTTTGCCTTGGTATTCGGGTTCGCTGGTCACATTGACACCCAGGCTCTTGAGCAAATGCTCATCCACTTGCGAAAGCATAACACTTGTGTGCATTTCACAGCCCTTGATGCGTTCAAGCTGTTTCATGGCACGGTCGGCGTTCTCATCGTTCGCCGCGCACATGGACAGTGCAATCAGGACTTCATCGGTATGAAGGCGAGGGTTCTTGCTGCCCAAATGACCGACCTTTAACTGCTGAATGGGTGCGATAACCTGCGGAGAAATCAAATGCTGTTCATCGGGAATATCGGCATAGGCTTTGAGCGCATTCAACAGCATCGCCGAACAACAGCCGAGCAAATCGGAGGTTTTACCCGTAATGATGCGTCCGTCATCCAATTCAATGGCGGCGGCAGGAGCGCCGGTTGCGTTTGCCTTTTCCAATGCGGCCGCCACCACGGGACGGTCATCCTTGGTCAGCTTCGCCTGACGCATAAGCAGTTCGAGCTTATAGACAACATTTTGGTCAACCTTGCCTTCTCTGCGCTCGCAAAGACCCGTGTAGTAGCGGCGGATAATCTCCTGCTTGGCGGCTCGGCACACGGCCTCATCATCGACAATGCAGTTGCCTGCCATATTGACACCCATATCTGTGGGAGATTTGTAGGGTGACTCACCGAAAATGTTTTCAAACATGGCGTTGAGCACGGGGAAAATTTCGATATCACGGTTGTAGTTGACCGTTGTTTCGCCGTAGGCCTGCAGATGGAACGGGTCAACCAAGTTGACATCGTTCAAATCGGCGGTCGCCGCCTCATACGCAATGTTGACGGGATGCTCCAAGGGCAAGTTCCAAATCGGGAAGGTTTCAAACTTGGCATAGCCTGCCTTGACGCCACGCTTGTTTTCGTGATAAAGCTGAGAAAGGCAGGTTGCCATTTTCCCGCTTCCGGGACCGGGCGCCGTAATGACAACAAGCTCACGCTTGGTTTCGATGTATTCGTTTTTGCCGTAGCCCTCATCGCTGACAATAAACGGAATGTTGGTCGGATAACCGGGAATACGGTAGTGACGGTAAACCTTGACGCCAAGCGTCTTCATTTTTTGAATGAAGGTTTCCGCCGCAGGCTGACCCGCCAGCTGTGAAACAACAATACTGCCCACATAAAGACCGATGCCTCGGAATTCATCAATCAAACGCAGTACATCCGCATCGTATGTAATGCCGTAATCGCCGCGGATTTTGTTGTTTTCAATATCCTGCGCATTGATAACAATGACGATTTCCGCCTGGTCTTTCAATTCCAAAAGCATTTTCAGCTTACTGTCCGGCTCAAATCCGGGAAGTACCCTTGATGCATGGTAATCATCAAAAAGCTTTCC
>DNXM01000043.1:14684-15397 GCA_003505905.1 Oscillospiraceae bacterium | reverse complement strand
CAAAATGGAAAACGAGGTCAGCGGAAGCTCGGGCGGCACAATCTCCTTCACCTTGCCGAATACCTGCGAATCGGTGATGACAAGCTTGGGCGGCTGTTTGAGCAGGTGCAGTGTCTGCGCCAATTCGGCTTCCTGCATGACAAGGTTCACGGCGTTGCCGTCAAGCACGGCACGAATGGTATTTTGCTGCGGCAAAATCATGCGCCCCTTTGGTGCGGATTCGTCAATCGGCGTGACAAGCACCACCACATCGCCGGGCGACACCAAATCGCCCAGCAGGGTGCGGTCGTTTTCCGAAAGCTTCATCCGATGGGCAACCTTTTCTTTCAGCTCATAGATATTTGTGCCCTTTGCTGCGCTGACATAAATTTCGTTTTCGTTGGCTTCCGGCACATCGGTCAGCAAATCCGCCTTGTTGTAAACAATCACATACGGCAGGCTGCGTTTTTCAAATTCGGCGGTGAGGTGTTTGTCGGGCGCACGCAGGCCAACGGTGGCATCGACCACCAGCACGGCAAGGTCGGTTTTGGCAAGGGTCTGCAGGGCACGCTTCACACGCATTTGACCCAGCTCACCCTCATCGTCCACACCGGGCGTGTCCGAAATGACCACGGGACCCAAGGGCAACAGCTCCATGGCTTTGCTCACGGGGTCGGTCGTGGTGCCTTTAACGGCGGAAACGAGCGAAAGCTTTTGCCCCGTGAATGCGTTGA
>DNXM01000043.1:1171-14652 GCA_003505905.1 Oscillospiraceae bacterium | reverse complement strand
TTGACAACGCTTGATTTTCCTGCGTTGCGCATTCCGAAAAAGCCGATGTGAATCCGCTCGGCGGATGCAACGGAATTTAAGCTCATGGCATTCACCTCAAAAGCGGAAATCCCGTTTGTTTGAGTGCAGGATATCCGCAATGTTTTGTTCGGCAATGGTGCGAACCTTTTCGTTTGGTATTTTTTTCAATTCACGCTCAATCATTTTTGCGCCGACGGTTTTTGTCGCCTCCGAGGCATAGTCGGTCAGATATTCGGACAGCGTCATGAGTGCGTTCGGGTGACAGCAGTTGAGAATCTGACCCGACTTGCACAGGCTCATAAAGCGGTCGCCCGTGCGCCCTTCCCGGTAACAGGCGGTGCAAAACGACGGAATGTGGTCAAGCTCCATCAGCCAGCGCACAACCTCATCAAGTGTGCGTTGGTCGGACACATCAAACTGCTCGGAATCGTGCGGACGCTCGCTTTCGGTGTAACCGCCCACCGAGGTGCGGGACGCACCGCTGATTTGTGACACGCCGTAATCCAACACTTTTCCACGCACGGCTTCGCTCTCACGGGTGGAAATAATCATGCCCGTGTAGGGCACGGCGATGCGGATGCAGGCGATAATTTTCGCAAACATTTCATCGGAAAGGCTGTTGTCGAACACATCGGGGTCAATGTCGTCGGCGTGCTTCACACGGGGCACGCTGATGGTGTGCGGTCCGACACCGTGAACGGCTTCCAAGTGCTCGGCGTGCATCAGCAAGCCGGCGAACTCATATTGATAGCCTTCCAAGCCGAACAGCACACCCAAGCCGACATCGTCGATTCCGCCGTCCATGGCTCTGTCCATGGCTTCGGTGTGGTAGGCGTAATCGTGCTTCGGTCCCGTCGGATGCAGTTCAAGATAGCTTTCCTTGTTGTAGGTTTCCTGAAACAAAATATAAGTGCCGATGCCCGCTTCTTTGAGCCTGCGGTAGTTTTCCACGGTGGTGGCGGCAATGTTGACATTGACACGGCGGATGTCGCCGTTTTTGTGGTGCACGGAGTAGATGGTTTTGATGCACTCCAAAATATATTCAATCGGATTGTTCACGGGGTCTTCGCCGGCTTCAATTGCCAAACGCTTGTGACCCATATCCTGCAAAGCAATGACCTCGGCACGCACCTCATCCTGCGTCAGCTTTTTGCGTGCAATGTGCTTGTTCTTCAGGTGATACGGGCAGTAGACACAGCCGTTGACGCAGTAGTTTGACAGGTAGAGCGGCGCAAACATCACGATGCGGTTGCCGTAAAAGGCAAGCTTGATTTCGTTTGCCAAGCGATACATTTCTTCAATCTTTTCGGGAATGTCGCAGGCGAGCAAAACGGAGGCCTCCCGATGCGTCAGCCCGGCGCAGGTGAAGCCGTTGCCGACCTTTTTCGGTCTTGCTTTTTCAAGGAGCGAATCAATCAGCTCGATGTTGTGCTTGTTTGCGTTTGCGTAGGCAATCGTTTCCAAAATTTCTTCGTTGTTGATAAATTCCTCGGCCTTGAGGGATTTCGGGTTGTAGCTTGTCATTTGTATTTCCTCACTTTTTGATATCGCCTCGGTCGGTCACGATGCGGTAGCCGACGGAACGGATTTTTTCGGTTAATTGTTTCAGGCACTGTGCCGATTCGGCACCGCTGAAAAGCTTGTTGTCGTACAGCTCATATTTTTTGCGCACGGCAACGGGGGACAGGTTCGGCATAACGACATTTGCGCCAGCGAGAATGCCCTTTTCACGCCCGATTGGGTCAAGCGTGCCCAGTGCCGTGGTGGCAGGCAAAAGTAAATTCGGCCGAATCAGCCGCAGGAGTGAAAGCAGGTAACAGGTCTGCCGAACCGTGCCCGGTGCTTCGTTCTTGAACGGTGTGTTTCGGTGCGGAATGAACGGACCGATGCCGCACATATCGGGTCGGAATTCTTCGATGAATTTCAAATCCTTTGCCGATGCTTGAGCGGCTTGGAACGGCGAACCAACCATGAATCCGCAGCCGACCTGAAAACCGATTTCCTTTAAGTCACGCAGGCATTGCATCCGATGTTCAAACGACATTCCGCTCGGGTGCAGTTTTTCGTAATGCGCTTTGTCCGCCGTTTCGTGGCGAAGCAGATAGCGGTCTGCACCTGCGTCGAACATTTTTTGATAATCTCGTTTTTCAAACTCACCGAGCGAAAGCGTGACGGCGCAGTCGGGAAATTTCGCTTTGATTTTTTTCACGGTTTCACAAATGAAGTCAACGGAAAAGCCACCTTCTCCGCCTTGCAAAACAAAGGTGCGAAAGCCCAACGCATAGCCCTCGTCACAGCAGCCGAGAATCTGTTCTTCCGTCAAACGGTAGCGGTTGCAGGCTGTGTTGCTTTTGCGGATTCCGCAGTAGAGGCAGTCGTTTCGGCAGAGGTTGCCGATTTCGATTAACCCACGCACGAACACCCTGTTGCCGTAAATTTTTTTCTGCTCTTTTTGCGCAAGCTCTGCCGCTTTTTGCGCAAGGGCAGGGGTTTGCGCCCGAATCAGCTCGGCATATTCGTCAAGCGACAGCGAACGGTTTTTTTGCAGCTGAACCAACAGCTCTTCGGCGTTACGCATCGGCTTGAAGGTTGGAGTATGCGGTCTTTACGCTCACGCCGTCGATGTTGCCCAGCTTCCCTGCCAAGGCGGAAATCGTGTCCTGCGGTGCATCCAAAGCGATGGAAACGATGTTCACCTTTTTCGGCTTATAGGGGATGCCCATGCGCCCGATGATGACCTCGCCGTATTCATGAAGAATGCGGTTGAGCGGCTCGACAGCCTCGCTTTTTTCAACAATAATCGCCATAACGGCAACTCTCGTTTTCATTTTTCTCTCTCCTTTTTTCAACAAAAAACAGCCACATCCGCAAAAGGATATGGCTGAACAGGGCTGTAAAAAGACAAAAATAAAACGCACATATCCCTTTCCGTCGGGGCGAACACCCTTGTTGTCAGGTCGGTGAAAAGTATAGCACAGTTGTCATTGGTTTTCAACGAAAATCGGCAAAAAATTCACGGTAATTTTTTCATTGCACAGCGGCAAAGCTTTTGTTATAATAGTAGAAGCTTTTCCCGCATGGAGTGAGGAGCGCATGAGCCGGAGGTAATCCCGATTTTCGGCGACCGATGCGCCGTTGCTTTTGACAGAGGCAAAATTTTCCGCATTATCAATGACAATTTTTAAGAAAGCAGGAATAAACATGGGCATTTCACAGCTGAAAATGTATTGGATGACCGACAACGATTTGGAGGAGCTGACGCTCCCGGAGGGATATGAATTTGTGCATTACAAGGGTCCCGAGGATTGGCACGTGTGGAACGAGTGCATCCGCACGGGGGAACCGCTGACGCCGCAGGAGGAGGCGGACAACTTTAAACGAGAGATTTTTGATTTCAAAGAAATCGTGCCCGAAGAGGATGTTTGGTTTTTGGATTATCACGGTGAGCACGTCGGCACGGCAACATCGTTTGTTTGGAGCAACGGCATCGGCGATATGCATTGGGTCGGCATCCGCCCCGATTTTCGAGGCAAGGGCTTGAGCAAATACCTCAGCTTCATTGTGCAGAAAACGCTCAAACAGCGTGGCGTGCCGTTTGTTTCGCTCACAACGGGCGAGAGCAGACCGTGGGCGGTAAAATCGTATTTGACCGCCGGCTTCCTGCCGGTGGAATACGCCGAGGGCATGGTCGAACGCTGGGAAAAAGTGTTGGATATGTTCAACATTGAAGAAATTCAAATGCTCGATGAACAAGCCAAACCGTATCGGATGCTGCATCGGAAAAAGTAAAACGATTCCGGGCGTTTTGCCAAGCTTTTTCAAAAGAAAATAAAACAACGCACCGAAGAGCTTTGCCGCTTTTCGGTGCGTTTTTCGGTTGTTTCGTTTTAATCCTGCTCGCCGTTGAGCTTTTCGAGCGACTGCATTTTGAGGTAGGCGTTGATGAAGCCGTCCAGGTCGCCGTCCATCACAGCGTTGATGTTGCCCATTTCAAAGCTCGTGCGGTGGTCCTTGACAAGCGTGTACGGCATAAAGACGTAGGAGCGGATCTGGCTGCCCCATTCGATCTTCATCTGAACGCCCTTGATGTCGCCGATCTTCTCAAGGTGCTCGCGCTCTTTGATCTCCACGAGCTTGGAGCGGAGCATACGCATGGCGTATTCGCGGTTCTGATGCTGGCTGCGCTCGGTCTGGCAGGAGACCACGACGCCGGTCGGCAGATGGATCAGACGGACAGCGGAGGACGTCTTGTTGACGTGCTGGCCACCGGCTCCGCCGGAACGGTAGGTGTNNAGATGCTCTCTCTCTTTGATTTCGAGGAGCTTGGATTTGAGCATACGAAGTGCCACTTCACGGTTTTGGGTCTGACTGCGCTCCACCTGGCAGGAGGTGACAATGCCCGTGGGGATGTGGGTCAAACGAACGGCAGAGGAGGTTTTGTTGACCTTCTGGCCGCCGGCACCGCTGGCACGGTAAACATCCATTTTGACATCGTCCATATTCAAATCAATTTCAATCGTGTCGTCAATTTCGGGCATAACCTCAAGCGAAGCAAACGAGGTGTGGCGGCGACCCGATGCATCAAACGGAGAAACACGAACCAAACGGTGAACGCCGTTTTCGCTCTTCATATAGCCGTAGGCGTTTTCGCCTTCGATGTGCAGAACGGCGGATTTTAAGCCTGCCTCGTCACCGTCCAAAAAGTCGGGCATGGAAACCTTATAGCCGTGCTGTTCGCCCCAGTGCATATACATTCTGACCAGCATGGACACCCAATCCTGTGCCTCGGTGCCGCCTGCGCCTGCGTGGAAGGTGAGCAGAGCGTTTTTGCCGTCGTATTCACCGCTGAGCAGGGTGCTGAGCGTTTGCTTGTCAAGCTCACGCTTGATTTTGTCAACGCTTTCACGGCAGTCGGGGAACATGGATTCGTCCCCTTCCTCATCGGAAAGCTCAATCATCATCAGCGCATCCTCGTAATCGGTTTTCAGCCGTTCATAGGATTCGACTTTGTTTTTTAAGCCGCTGACCTGTTGCTGAACTTTTTGTGCGTTTTTCAAATCGTCCCAAAAATTCGGGGCTGCCGTCTGCTCCTCGAGCACGGCAATTTCTTTTTTCATTTCTTCCAAGCCGAGTGCTTCTGCCAGCTCGGCCAATGGTTTTTCGTTTTCTAACAATTCCAAACGGAGTTCTTCAAATTGAAGCATAAAAGGTATCCTTCCCCGTGAAAACACGGATTCCATTATTTTTCAGTCTATATTTTAACCTATTTTGACGCATAAGTAAAGACAAAGAGCGGATTTTTGTAAATCTTTCAAAATAATGGCGCAGAATTCTTGAAATTGTGTGTGAAACTGTGTAAAATATGGGGGAAACAAGAATGTTTCGGAGGAAATGGAAAATGAGATACGAAGGCGAAATGTGCCCCTATTGCGGGAATCTCTTTGCCGATGGTGACGACATCGTTGTTTGCCCCGAATGTGCAACGCCGCACCACCGTGCGTGTTGGTTTGCCCACGGGCATTGTGCCAACGAAGAAAAACACGGAACCGATTTTGTTTGGAAAAAAACCGAGCCGACGCAACCGGAGTCTCAGCCCGAGGAGCCGCAGCAGCCCAAAGAAAACAACAAAGGCTTGGACATTGTCTGCCCCGATTGCGGCAAGGTGTCGCCCAACGGCACGCTTCGCTGCCCCGACTGCGGTGCGCTGTTGGTGCCGTTCATTACGGGAGAGCCGCCGATTGCCCGTTTTCGTGAGGGATTTGACCCGAACGAAGAGCTGTGCGGCATGAAGTCGGGCGATATTGCGCTGTATTGCCGCACGGGCGGCACAAGCTACATCAAAAAATGCCGCAAGTGTGAGCTGGGGCAGAAGCTGACCTTCAACTGGGCGGCTTTCCTCTTTTCGCCGTTTTGGTTTTTCTACCGCAAGCTATACAAGCCCGGCGCTGTTTTGCTCGGCGTTTTCATTGCGTTAACGCTCGCCGCCGTGCCGTTTGAAGCAAAGGCGGATAAAGTCATGGAAGAGGTACGAAGCGCATACAACGAAGCACTCGGCATCGAAGAGGGCGAAGAAACAAGCGCCGCCATCAGCACCGAACAGCAGGAGCAGGCGGTGCAGGCGGTTTCGGGCATCGTGCAAAAAAACAAAAAGGCGCTGTTGCCCGTTGCTCTGTTCGGCTTGGCACGCTTTTTGGGCATCGGCTTGATTTCAGGCTGCATAGCGGATGCACTTTATATTCGCAGAATGAAAAAAGACATTACTACCGTGCGGGAAAACAACACGGACGAGCGCACGGTGCAGGCGATTTTGTTCCGCAAGGGCGGTGCGTCACTGCTGTGGGGCTTCGGCTCTTATCTTATCAGCGAGGCGGTTTTTACACTGTTCAGCTTCCTTAATCAATAAAATTTTTCAAATACATGAACCGAAAGGATGATTTCCCATGAAAATCAAAAAAGCGATTATCCCGGCGGCAGGATTGGGCACGAGAGTTTTGCCGGCATCCAAAGCCGTGCCGAAAGAAATGCTCAACATTGTGGACAAGCCTGCCATTCAGTACATTGTCGAAGAAGCGGTTGCTGCAGGCATCGAGGATATTTTGGTGATTACCAACCGTGGCAAGGGTGTTATTGAAGACCACTTTGACCACGCCTTTGAGCTGGAAACCAAGCTTAAGGACAATCCCTCCAAAAAAGATATTTATGACGAGGTGAAGGCGGTTTCCGAGCTTGCCAATGTTTATTTCATCCGTCAAAAGGTCACCAAGGGCTTGGGTCACGCTGTTTTGTGCGCCAAATCCTTTGTCGGCAACGAGCCGTTTGCCGTGCTTTACGGTGACGATGTCATCATCACCGAGCCGGGCAAGCCCACCGTTACCGAACAGCTTTGCGACGCTTACGAAAAGTTCGGCTGCGGCACCGTCGGTGTCAAGGAAGTTCCCCGCAAGGATGTTTCCAAGTATTGCAGCTTGGATGTTACCCCGATTGCAGGCGAAGAGAGAACGATGAATGTTCACAAAATCATCGAAAAGCCGACGGAAGAGCAGATTATGTCCTGCTTCTCCATTCTCGGCCGTGTGATTTTGCCGCCCGAAACCTTTGGCTTGCTTGAATACTACATGACCCAAATCGAAGAAGGTCAGGAGCTGTTCCTTACCGACGCCATGAACCATTTGGCAGGCGAGGGCAAGCTGACGGCGGTTGATTTTATCGGCACCCGTTACGACATGGGCAACAAGCTCGGCATTATGAAGGCCAACTGCGAGGTTGCTTTGAACCACAAGGAAATCGGCGATGAATTCAAGGCATATTTGAAGGATTTGGTTAAAACCTTTTAACGGCAACGATTAAGCGAAAGCGGTGACTGCAACTGCGGTTGCCGCTTTTTATCGTATGGTTTTTGTGAAAGGATGGCGGAGTTTTCATGCAAAAAAAAGTTCTTTTTCGAGCGGCGGTTTGCGCTGTGCTTTTGGCGCCGGTTTTGACTGCTTGTACGAGCCGAACGGATTCACCGCTTGAAACAACCGTGCCGGAGTCGGCTGTGTCGGAATCTGCACAAGTGCAAACGAACGAAGCCGAATCAGAGCCGACAACGGCGCTTGTTGTGACGCAACCCGCAACGCAGGCAGCGACAATAAAAACCACACAGCCCACGACAAAGGCAACCATGCAGCCCACGACAAAAACGACGACAAAAACGACCGCAAAGGCAACACAGCCCACGACAAAAACGACGACAAAAGCGACCACGCAAAGAGCGACTGCAAGCCGTACGGAAAAAACGACCATAAGGGAATACAAAGACCCGAACCACAATTGGGTGGCGATTCCCGAAAGCAAAACGGTGGTGCAAAAGTACGGTGTGTTCAAGCAAAAGGTGAAGGTAACCTATGAGTGCGCCGATTGCAAACAGCACTTAACCTACAGCTATGATGAGGCACCGTCGGACGCTTCGTCACATTTTGCGCAGGAAAAAGCAACCCTGATTCGCTTGACAAACGAGTACCGCAAAAAGAAAGGATTGAGCGAATTAAAAACCGCACCCGATTATTTTTGCGATTGGGCGGATATGAGGGCAAAAGAAATCAGCACCGTGTTTTCGCATACCCGACCGAACGGAAAAAGCTTTGAAACCGTTCACGGTGAATTGGGCGCATACGGTGAGAACATCGCAAGCGGCAATGTTGACGGCGCCGACTTTTTTGAGGCGTTTCGTGTTTCGCCGGTGCACGAAAAAACTATGCGCAGTGAAACGGCAACGCATATCGCCGTCGGTTATTACATCGGCGAAAAGGGTGTTGTTTATTGCTGTATGAATTTGGTTTATCCCAAGTGAAAAACGAATTGTTTGCGAGGTTGGGGGAGAAGGAAACCGCAAGCTTTTGAAAAAGATAGAGCAAAACCTTTTTGCTTTGTTTAAGTGCGAAAAAAACTGTCACAGATGAGTAATCACCTGCGACAGTTTTTTGTTTGCAATATTTGCGTTAAAGCACTTCCGTGTAGAAAATATCAAGAATCAGTTCAAAGGTTGCTTCGTTGTCCAATGTGTATTCGGCGTAGGTTTCGCCTGCTTTCATTTCGCCCGGAACGGTGACGGTGTTCAAGCCGCCGAAGCCCTTGGAAAGAATCGTGGTGGCAAGGTAAGTGACCTTGCTCAAATCCACATTGGTGGAGCAGTAGCTCATGGTGGTGTTGTAAAGGCGGCTGATAGTGCCGAAATCTTTTTTCACCGCACCGAGTGCCGTTTTGGAAAACTCGGTGATATAGGTGACATGACGCTCGGAACGGCGCAGGCTTGCGTTGACATCGGTCGCTCTGCTCCGCACAAAGGAAACAGCCTTGTCACCGTGCAGGGTCACGCTCTGCCCCTGCGTGAAGGTGTCGAAGCTCTCATTAGGCACAACGGTGACGCCGCCGACCGAGTCGTTAATCACGCCGATGCCGTTCATATCCAGCGAAATGTAAGAGTTAATCGGCATACCGAACAAAACACGCTCGATGGAAGCGATGGTGTTTTCACAGCTTGTTTTTCTGCCGTCGCCATAGGCGTAAGCCAAGCAGAGCTGTTCGTGGTTTGTGCCGACAAATTCGCCCTTTGCGGTGTAGACATTGACATCCGTCATGGTGTCACGGGGAATGTTGATGGCGGTGACGGTTCCCGTTGCCGTGTCAATGGCAAGCACGATGTTCGTGTCGGCTTGACCGGCGGTTCCTCGGGTGGTTGTGTCTACCAATTCTTCTTTATCCACGCCCAGGCAGGCGATGGAGGTGATGTTTTCGTTCAAGCGGTAGGTCTTGCCCTTATAGGTGATGGTTTTACCGTCACTTTCCGCAATGGCTCCGTCCACCGTGCCGACCGTCACATCGTCAAAGTTCATCAAATCTTTTTTACCCTTCTGCTGTAAAAAGAGGAAGCTTCCTCCGATGCCCAAAAGCAGGACAAGCAGGATGATAAGAAAAATGAGCAGGCCTTTCTTTTTGCCTTTTTTCTGATTTTTTTTGTTTTGCATAATCATCTTCTCCAATTCCTGCGGTGTCGGCGGTTCATAAACTTCAAACGCCTCATCTTCCCGATATGGCTTGATGCGGTCAAGCTCAATGGAATAATCCACATCGGTATCGTATGTGTTTTTACGGTTCTTCTTGAATCGGGACATCGCTGATTAACACTCCGTTTACTAAAAATCTGGACTTTTTGTCGTTTGCCATGCAGGTGCTCAAAATCACGATTTTGCTGTTTTCGTCAAGCGTGATGCCACTGCGCACATGGCGCAGTGTCGACGCAGGGTTGAGGATGTTTTGCTGATATTCCGCCAGCACTTCGGGGTCTGAAAAGTCAAAGGAATTCATGATGTGGCGGTTGTCGTATTTATAGACGGAAACAATGCGGTAGGTGAGCACACGGTCAATGGTGTAAAGGTAAAAATACTCGTTCTGCTCAAAAAAATCCGCTTTTTCAAAATAGTGCAGGGAGGAAAACATGGTGGTACTGCGCATATTGTGACCGTAAACGACCGTAATCGGGTCGTTGAAATCCTTGTGGTTGCAGGATTGCGTGTAAATCATGCCGGCGAACAAATAGCGGCGGTAAATGTTGCGGTGCAGGTAGTAGTTGTCGTCAATCGTGCTCTGCGCCACGGGGTAATCGACATAAGTGCCGGGAATGCGCAGCCATGCGTAAACATCGGGGTTGATGCTGCGCAGCTTTTTCAGGTTGATGGGGTTGTAGCCGCTCGGCGTCTGCTCAACCGCTTCCGTGCGGTCGGAGATTCCGGCAGAGGGTCGGGTCGCAATTTCGCTCACCTCGCCGTATTCGTCCTCCGCCGCCTTGTTGGTGATGACCGTAAACCCGATGTAACCCAAGCAAACGGCGGATAAAACCAACAGCACCAACAGAATAATGACGGCGACCTTGCTCTTTTTCTTTTTCTTCTTTTTTTCTCCGCTACCGACCTCATTCGGCGAAATATCCTGCGCCGATTCGTCTTTGTTTCGGTTCATTCTTCACCTTTCTCCTTGATAATGCCGTGTAACACAAAAGCCCCGAATCCAAAAAAGAAACGGAGGCTTTGTTTCGTTTGATTCAGTTCGTCATTCTGTTTGCCGAAGAAATCAGTCTTCCTTCTTTTTGCCAAGCAAAACAACTGCGCCGGAGAGCGAAGCAACCGCAACAACTGCGGCAAGAGCCGTGCTGATGGTGCCGCCGCCGAAGCCGGTGCCGGGCGCATTCGGGTTACGGTCGGGCTTTGCGGTGTGACGGTTGCCGTTGATGTCGGTACCGTTCTTGTCGGTGCCGTTGATGTCGGTCCCGTTCTTGTCGGTGCCGTTCACATCGGTGCCGTTTTTATCGGTGCCGTTGATGTCGGTTCCGTTCACATCGGTGCCGTTTTTATCGGTGCTGACAGCCGACTTTGTGGTAACAATGCCGGGCTTTGTGGTGGTTGTTTTGGTGGTGGTAGTTGCGGTTGTGGGAATCGTGTAAGCGGTTGTGGGACGAGTTGTTTCGATAATCGGCGCAACAGGGCTGCGGAGAGCGGAAACAACGGTCGCCATCGTGAACATAAAGACCAGCACAAGAAGTGCGGCAAAGGTTTTCTTCATGGAAATACACCTGACCTTTCAAGTTGTTTGTTGCAGAATGGGAATAATTCTGTTTATACAACTGCATTATACCATAGCAATATCCGCTTGTCAACGGTAATCTTTCCCGTTTTTTGCTATTTTATTCGCCGATTTTACGGATTTTCGCCTCGGCGGTGTTCATCGTGTGTCGATAGCACAAAAAAGCGGTCAGCGCAAGCACAGCCGCAAGCGTGCCTGCCGCAATGGGATAAATCGGCTCAAAGAACAGCACGGCAATTGCGGGCACGACCGTCAACGGCATAAAGCCGACAACAGCGATGAAGGTCGATGCGCTTTGCTTCACGGGTGTGACCTCCGACTTCCAGTCGAGCATCGGGAAGCGCAGGTTCACCGTTAAACCGAGCACGGCGGTGAGAGCAGAGTAAAGCACGGGCAGCAGCACGCAGGCGCAGAATTCCACAGCGGGCAAGCGGAACGCAACGGCAAGCACCGTGCCGCACAGCAGCGCCGGCAACCCGGTTACGGTCAAATTCACCGCAATTTTCGCCCGCAGAAAGTCCTTTGCGTCAATCGGCAGGGAGCGGATAAGGCTGAAGCTGCGTCCCTCCAACGAGATGGAGCAGGCACTGGTTGTGCTCAAGCACACAAACAGGCTCAATGCGAACGGCAGGGCACGGAAAACGGTCGTGCTCATGCCGCTCTCGGCGGCAAAATCGAGGATGCGGCTGCGGAACACGACGGCGGCAACCGTTGCGAGCAAAGCCATTATCATGCCGACGCCGAAGTTCATGAAGTAGATGTTGCAGGAGAAAAAGCGTTTGACTTCCTTGCGGTAAAGCGCCTTGAACGGCGAACCGTTTTTCTCGGTGGAAAGCTTGTAGCTGCGACCCGATTTGCGTGCGTTGACCACGCCGACAAAAAACCGGAATTTGCTGCCGACCAACCGGCAAAACAGCACAAACGGCACAACGGAAACGGCGGTGAATGCCAAAAACGGCAACACCCTTCCGCCGCAAAACGCTTGAATAAACAAGCGCAGCACAGGGTATATTGATACAGCTTTTTCGGATAATATGCGGTATGTTTCCGCCGACTTTTCCATGGAACTGCTTGAGAGCGTGAACGACATTGTCATCACGGCAACCAAAAGCAGGACGGAGAGAATGTTGCGGAGCAGGTTGCTCCTGCCGAATTTGGCGGTAAAAATTTCGATGATTGTGCCGAGCACACAGCCGAGCACGCACGGCAAAAACGGAACGATAAAAAAGAGAAAAACGAACAGCACAATGCCGAGCACGGGCGGATGGAAATTGAGGACATAAACGATGCCGAGCGGAAGGAGCAGTGCCGCCGTGTACAAAAAGTCCATGGTGTAAATCACGAGGATGCGGCTTGCGATGATGCTGCCGCTCGTCACGGGCAGGGACATGAGCATATCGGTGTCGCCCGAGCCGAACAAGGTCGGCGAAGCCTTTAACAGCGTGGAAATCAGCACCATCACGCAGCAGGCAAAGCCCATGAGTGCCGGCAAAATTTCGGGCGAACCGCCAACGGTTTGAATGGCTTGCGCAATCATAAAGCTGTATTGAAACGAAAAATAGCCGAGGGCGAGCGTGGAAACCGCCGCCATGTAGGTGAAGCTGCGGGCTTTCTTTTTGCCCTTGCCGTCTTTCGATTTTTTGCTTTGATTTGCGCCGAAAAATCCGAGCAATTGAACACGAAACAAAAGCAAAATTTCGTTAATTTTCATGGTTGTTTTCGGTAACCTCCATGAACATTTCCTCCAAGCTTCCGCCGCCTTTAATTTCTTCCATGGTTCCGCATTCAATCAGCCTGCCTTTTTTGATGATGGCAACCTTGTTGCAGAGTTTTTCGGCAACGTCCAAAACGTGAGTGGAAAAAAATACAGCTCCACCCTCGGCGCAACGCTGTGCCATAATGCCCTTGAGCAGGTGGGTCGCCTTGGGGTCAAGCCCGACAAACGGCTCGTCAAGCAGCATGAGCTTCGGGTCGTGAATGAGGGCGGAAAGGATAGCGAGCTTTTGCTTCATGCCATGGGAATAAGAGGAAATTAAATCGCCCAAATTATTTTTAATTTCAAACATTTCGGCATACTTTGTAATGCGCTCGTTTCGGGTTGTCGGGGCAATTTGAAAAATGTCGGAAATGAAGTTCAAATATTGAATGCCGGTCAAGTGCTCATAGATATCGGGGTTGTCGGGGATGTAGGCGATTTTGCGTTTGCATTCCACGGGCTTGTCCTGCACGGACACGCCGTCAATCAAAATTTCGCCCTCGGAAAAATCGAGGATGCCGGCGCAGGCCTTGAGCGTGGTTGTTTTGCCGGCGCCGTTGTGGCCGATAAAGCCGTAAATTTCGCC
>DNXM01000043.1:898-1127 GCA_003505905.1 Oscillospiraceae bacterium | reverse complement strand
ACCGCCTTCACGCCGTTGCCGTATATTTTGGAAAAATGATTGATTTTGAGCATGACAGCCTCCGAGCTTAAACAAGCTCCTCTTCAAAATGGATGGTTAAATTGTTGTGCGTGAGCTTGACCTTGTTCAGGGTTACGCCGGCGGCGGTGAGCATACGCTTGGATGCCCTTGTGCCTGGGGTTTCGGCGTATTTGTCGGACAGGTAGATGACCTCGGTGATGCCGGCTTT
>DNXM01000043.1:0-790 GCA_003505905.1 Oscillospiraceae bacterium | reverse complement strand
TCAGCTCGGCGTGGCAGACATAGGGGTATTTCGTGTCGAATTCGTCGCCTGTGCGTTCCCAGGGGAACTCCTCGTCGCTGCACCCGAGCGGAAAGCCGTTGTAGCCGACGGAAAGGATTTTGTTGTCGTTGCTGACAATGCAGGCGCCGACCTGCGTGTTGGGGTCTTTACTGCGCTGGGCGGAAAGCAGGGCAATGCCCATAAAATATTCGTCCCAGCTGATGTAATCGGTGCGTTTCGGCATAGAAAAACCTCCGTTTCGAGCGGTATTTTACCGCACATTCCGCTACAGTATACACTCTTTTTCGGCGGTTGTAAAGTGTTCCGATTCGCGCCGCACCGAAATTCACGCAGGCGAAAACCGTTCCAACGAAAAGCTGTTTTCACGGGGAAATCCGGCGAAATTTTGCCGCAAATTGTAAACTTTTTGTAAACATTCAAACTTTTCCACACAATTCACAGGGTCAAAAATCACATTTTTCACAATTTCCACCGAGTTTTTCGCATTTTTTCACGGCTCGGCTCACAAATCGTTCACGAAATTCACACTTTGCAAGAAAAATGCGGACGGGCGTTTGGCAAGTTCGTTCACAAAATTGCACGAATCCAAAAAAATTTCATGCAATTTTGCCAAATGGTGTTGACATTTCGGCGCAGTTTTGCTATAGTATGTTTGTAAGAATATCTAAAACTATAACTTGCGGTGCTGTTCTTCCGGCGGCACAGCATCTTGTGGTTGCGGATGTTTTTGACTTGGCAGGTCGATGTGCGGTGTGGGCACTGTGCGGTG
>DNXM01000022.1:28225-28475 GCA_003505905.1 Oscillospiraceae bacterium | reverse complement strand
AGAAGCGCTGTCAAAGCTCCATGTGGCATTATCACCGCAAGAGCCGCTGTAGACGGTTGCCGACACGCTGACCGACAAGCCGCTCAGCAGCATAACCGCCGCCAAGAACACACAAACCGATTTTTTCGAAAGTTTGCACATAAACAATACCTCCTCAAATTTGAAAACGAAAATTAAGATGATTTCATATTAGTATAATTCATCGGATTTGTCAATTATCCATCAAAAAAGGTGCTTGTGTTATCGAGAG
>DNXM01000022.1:16822-28197 GCA_003505905.1 Oscillospiraceae bacterium | reverse complement strand
TGCTTTTTGTTCTTCGCAAAAAGCGGGTCGGGAGCCGGCGATTTTTGATGAAAAAAGCGTTTTCTTTGACCCGAAGGTGTACACGGGTACATCGAGTGGGCAAAAAAACGCTTAAAAAAGCAACGATTCAAAAACAAAAAGGTGCTTGTGTTATCGAGAGATTTCTCAACACACAAACACCTTTTATTATGCTTTCCTTTTGCTTTTTGTTCTTCGCAAAAAGCGACGGCTCAATATCAGTCGCTGGTGTAGGGAAGCAGAGCAACATAGCGAGCACGCTTGATTGCGGTGGTAAGCTCTCTCTGATGCTTTGCGCAAGTGCCGGTTACACGACGGGGAAGAATCTTTGCTCTTTCCGAAGTGAATCTGCGAAGCTTGCCGACATCCTTGTAGTCGATGGACTCAACTTTATCAACACAGAAAGCGCAGACCTTTTTGCGGCCTTTTCTGCTGTTGCGTCTGTCATTCTTATCGTATGCCATGGTTGGTTTCCTCCTTTGTAAATTTTTCGGTAAAGTTTGTTTCAGAACGGAAGCGAATCGTCATCATCGTCGATGGATTCAAAGTCGCCCGTGTTGCCCGATGCGTAAGCAACGGCAGGGGCAGCGGCAGGAGCGGTGTCGTAAGAGCGACCGCCCGTTGTTCCGCTTTCGGCCTTGGAGCCGCAGAAGCTGACATTGTCTGCCACCACTTCAAATGCGGTGCGCTTGTTGCCTTGCTTGTCCTCATAATTGCGGGTTTGGATGCTGCCCTGAACGGCAATCATCGAGCCCTTGTGAAAATAACGGGTGACGAAGTCGGCGGTCTGCCTCCATGCGACAATGTCGATGAAGTCAGTCTGACGCTCCTCGCCCTGGCGGACAAAGTTGCGGTCAACTGCGATGCGGAAGCCGGTGACGGAAATTCCGTTCGGTGTGGTGCGGAGCTCGGGATCGGCAACAAGGCGACCCATCAAAACTGCACAGTTTAACATTGCAATTTCCTCCTCACTTACTTGCGGATGATCATGGAGCGAAGCACGCCGTCGGTGATTTTGAGAACACGGTCAAGTTCTGACTGGAACTCGGGAGCACTCTGATAGTTGATGACAACATAGAAGCCTTCTGCTTCATCGTTGATGAGATATTCAAGCTTGCGCTTACCCCATACATCAACATTGTCGACAGTGCCGTTTGCTTCGATCATGCCCTTGAACTTTTCGAGAAGAGCGTTAGCGCCTTCATCGCCGTTCTTTACCGAGAAAACCAACATGATCTCGTAATTGTAGCTTGCTGACATTGTTTGCACCTCCTTATGGACTTTGGCCCCGATTGTTCGAAAACGAGGCAAGGATTTGTCGCAATACATCGTGCGACAAAGTAGGAGTATAGCAGAATTTGCCTGCGCTGTCAAGCGTTTTTGCCCGATTCCGCCGCACTTTTTGCGGTTATACCACAGCTTGTGGCGGTCGCATTGCACACAACAAAATAGCGGTCAACCCTGGTTGATGCTTGTTTTCTTTCCGTGAAGGCTTCCGTTTTGGTGAGATGCTCTGTTTTTTGCGATGAGAAAATCATACAAAAGGCTAAAAGTTGAATAAATTGTTAACAAATGTTGTCCTTTTTTGCGTTTTTCGCTTGCAATCCCCTCACATTTTTGATATAATGTAATTCGTGTTGAATAACTCGGATTATTCATCCTACTTGGGGGATAACAAAAGGAGCACAGTATCAATGAAAAAAGAAGAAAGAGTCATCGAAACAAAACCGATGTACCCGGTGCGGCAAATTCGGGACTTGAAGGATATGCTAAACCAGACTCTTACGCTTTTCGGCGACCGCTATGCCTTTGAAATCAAAAAAAGCGGCGTTGCCGAAACAGTGAAGCTGACTTATAAGGATTATTTACACGACATCAACGCCCTTGGCACGGCACTGCTGAACATGGGCTATAAAAACAAAAACATCGCCATTCTTTCGGACAACCGTTATGAATGGTGTCTGAGCTATATGGCAACCGTGTGCGGCGTCGGCATTGTTGTGCCGATTGACAAGGAGCTGCTGTTCAACGACATCAACGATATTTTGGTGCGTGCCGAAATCAGCATGATTTTTTGCGACAAAAGAGCACTGGCGAAGCTGAGCGGCGGCAAAATCCCCGACGGGGTTGTTGTGGTTTGCTTTGACAAAGACGAGGATGATGAACAGGCGCTCTCCTTCACAAAAATCGTCGAAGCCGGCGCTGCCCTTGTCGAGCAGGGTGACCGCCATTATATTGACGCCGAAATCGACCCCGAAAAAATGTGCACGCTGTTGTTCACCTCGGGCACAACGGGTCTGTCCAAGGGCGTCATGCTCTGCCACCGCAACTTCTGCTTTGAAGTGATGTCCGCCATGAGCGTGCTCAAAATTTATCCCGAGGACTGCGGCATTTCGCTTTTGCCGCTCCACCACACCTTTGAAAGCTCCATCATGGTCTTTTTTGCGCCCTACTGCGGTGCAAAGGTCACTTTTTGTGAGGGCTTTAAGTATGTGCTGAAAAACATGAAGGAATTCAATCCTTCCGTTTTCGTTGCGGTTCCGCTGCTGTTGGAAACGGTTCACCGCCGCATTCTCAAGGAAATCAAGAAAAAGAAAAACGGCGAGGCGCTGTTCAAAATCGGCAAAAAAATCTGTCTGTTCGGTTCAAAGGTCGGCCTGGATTTTTCCAAGGTCTTTTTCAAAGAAATTCAGCAGACCTTCGGCGGCAATATGCGCTTAATCATCTGCGGCGGTGCGCCGATTGACCCGCAGATTCTCGAAGATTTCAAAGCGTTCGGCATTCAAATTCTGTTCGGCTACGGCTTGACGGAATGTGCGCCGCTCGCCATTATCAACAACGACCGCCTGCATTTGACCAAATCCTTCGGCGAACCGCTGCCCGGCACGCAGGCAAAAATTCTCGACCCCGATGAAAACGGAATCGGCGAAATTTGCGTTAAGGGCGGCATGGTCATGCTCGGCTATTACCAAAACCAAGCGGCGACCGATGCGGTCATTGACGAGGACGGCTTTTTCCACACGGGCGACTTGGGCTACGCCGATAAGGACGGCCACTTCTATATGGCAGGCCGCTGCAAGAATGTGATTGTTACGGCAAACGGCAAAAACATTTATCCCGAAGAATTGGAATACCACCTGTCGCTCAACCCGATTGTCGGCGAAGCGATGGTTTATGAGGACACCGACGACAAGGGTCAGCCCATTGTCAAGGCAAGCATTTACCCGAACGACGAAGAAATTTGTGCGGCGCTTGGCAAAGACAGCATCAGCGAAGAAGACCGTGAAAAAGCGGTCAAGTCCGCTGTCAGCGAGGTGAACGAGAAAATGCCCTCGTTCAAACACATCCGCTCCGTCAGCGTCCGTCAAAAAGAATTCATCAAAAGCACCTCGCAAAAAATTCTGCGCCACCGCAAAGAAAACCGCGGCACGGGCGAAGAAGAATAAACCGCATATGATTAAAACCGCATCGGATTTTTTCCGGTGCGGTTTTTTCATTCTTCAAATTCCTGTTCGAGATTACGAAAATCCTCTGTGTCGAAAAAATCAACAATCGAAATGTTGAATCCGTCACATATTTTCTTAATCGTCACGATTCCCGGATTTTTGCTTTCGCCGTTCAAAATGCTTTTTACGGTGGATTGAGATATGCCGGCTAAGTAGCTTAATGCATTCGGCGTAATATCCTTTTCTTTGCAAAGGTCATATATTCGTTTCACTATAAGTTGATATATACCCATTATCATCTCTCCTACGATGCAATGATATCTTATATAGTGGTAAAATGTTAGTGAAATATAACTAAGTATTTTTATTATTTGCTTGACCAATTTTCTTTTTTATGCTACAGTATAGTCAGTTAGTGATATTTCACTAATTTGCAAATATCTTCGGAGCATTTCCGTGCATTCTCCGATTGCTTTTCGATTTGAAGGTGTGGGAATGGTTTCTGATTGAAAAAAGCAATTGTGAGGAGGTGAATAATGTTATGGAAAAAAAGAATGATAAGACCCTGTTTATTTCAACCGAAGAGTTCTGCTACAGCACCGGAAATTGTTCCGATTGCGCTTATTTTGAACCCCGAAAGACAGACAGTAACGGTCGAGGATATTGTAATTGGTATCATACACATTACTATCCCTCGGAGCGCCAAGGCTGTATGTCACATTCTAAACGATGATTTGTGAAGCCGAGCGTTTTTGCTGCTCGATTTTACAACTATGAGGAGGCTTATTCGATGGATGATTACATTTATGTTATTTTTTTCGTGGTGTATTTTATCTGGGCTTTTTACAGCGGCTGGAAATATTGGAGCAGAAAAGGTGGATGGTTAAACGAAAAGGGCGCTGTAAACATTATTGCAAAAATAATTGCTTCCGCTCTTTTCGGTATCGTTTACGGAATCTTTTACCTATTTAAGTTGATATTGAAATTTGTGGCAACGGTTTTTATTCATTCGGATAAATTTTAACAACGATTTACGGAGGAATGTATTATGAGCAAAAGAGTACTTTCGACACTTCTTCTATTTTCTCTTTTTCTATCTTTGTTTTCAATAACTACGCAAGCAGCAACACCAAGTCAGGACGATGTCAATAAAATCGTAAACGGTGTTGTGAAGAAAACCAAGGAAATTATGACTGCCTCAAAAGGCACACTCACTTATGATGCGAATGGCGGCAGCGGTGCCCCGGAAAAGCAAACATTCATAATGGGTCAGGCTATTAAAATTTCCACCGTAAAACCAACCCGCAACGGTTACACTTTTGTTTGTTGGAAAACGGAAAAAAATCAAAAATTATACCCCGGAAATACGGTAAAATGTAACAACAGCCTAACAATTTACGCACAGTGGAAAGGAATCAGCTTTTCGTTAGACAGCACATTGGTGAAAGGTGACCAATGCTTTCTTTCCGCGAAGACAAGCGGTGTAAGCTCCTCCGTCACATGGAAATCATCGAACACCTCTGTCGCTTCCATCAGCAAATCCAACGGTAAAGTTATTTTGACCGCAAAAAAAGCAGGTCAAGCCTATATTTCCGTTACAAGCTCAGACGGCTATTCCTTTTCTAAAATCGTAACCGTTAAGGCTGCAGAAACTTGGCAAACAGGAAACTATTACGGAACCTCTAAAATTAAGTTGAACAAAAACGCAGGAGATGCGTACATTAAAATCTACAACTACAACACCAAGGGAAAACTTACAAAAATTGACTTGGGTGTTCAACTGCTGGATGAAATGGGCAATGTGTTGTACAAAGGCAATATTAAGTCGGGCTCATCTTTACGGCTTGACAACGACCACAGTACCTACATAGTAAAAATCTCTTACAATACTTACGGTGGGTTCAGCGGAGTATTCAACAGTTTAGAGAATAAGTGCGGCTCTTGGGCTGTTAAATGTGAAAAGAATTGCTATATTGCATAATGCTCTTCCAATATTCAACCCATTTTCAAAAACGGAGAGTTTGAAAACATGAATATATATGCCCTTATGCTGATTGTTGTTTTTGTTCTTTTCGGTCTGACAGGTATCGTCTTTTTTACAGGTATCGTCTTTTTTTGTTGTGAAAAACAAGGCGAAAAATCAGCAAAAACCAATCACAAATGCAAAACCGAACATAACAACATCCGCACCGAAAAAATCAATTTCGCTTGAAAACAAGCCTGACATTAAAGAGCTTGAAAATACTCTTGCCAAGGTAACAGGCACACCGGACGAAAAAGTACTGTTGATAACGATTGGTCAATGTTATTTGAACGGGGAATTCGGTGCTCCGGTCGATTTTGAAAAAGCTCTGATGTTTTTTAAAAGGCTGGAAAAGCACGACAATGTTTACGGTAAATTTTATCAGGGAAAAACGCTTATCATGTACGGATTAGAGAGCGGTGAGAAAACACGCTTTTCTCAGGGAAATATGCTGGTATACCAGTCTTATCTCGGCGGCTGTCCCTTGGCAAAAGATGTATTGACAGTATCCGCAGAAAGCGGATTTTTTGACAACATTCACTCCGTCGATGAACTAATTGCATTTTTTGACAGCGTATTGCGGTAACAAGAAATCGGTCTTATGCCTTACGGCGTAAGGCTGATTTTTTATGTTTAATAAAAATTGCCTGCCGAGTACTCGGCAATAAAAAACACCTGCGGAAGACAAAATCTTCCGCAGGCACATTAAATTTTTATTATGAATTGTGAATTACGCATTCACAAGGCCGTAAGTATCCTGTGCAATCATCAGCTCTTCGTTCGTGGGAATGACGAACATCTTGAGCTTGGAGTCGGGTGTGGAAATGTCGATTTCTTCACCGCGGACATGGTTCTTGTCCTCGTCCATTGCGGTGCCGAGGAAGCCGATGGCGTCCGCCACTCTCGTACGGTACTGCGGATTGTTTTCGCCGATGCCGCCGGTGAAGACAACTGCGTCAATGCCGCCCATTGCCGCCGCAAAACCGCCGATGTACTTAATCAGCTCATGGCAGAGCATACTCTCAACCAGCTTGGCTCTTGCATCGCCCTCTTTTGCACGCTGTTCGATGGTGCGGTTATCGCTTGTGCCGGACAAACCGAGCATACCGCTCTGCTTGTTCATCAGCTTGTCCATCTCATCGGGGGTGAGATTGTGGCGCTTCATGATGGTGGTAACAATCGCCGGGTCAATCGAACCGCAGCGGGTGCCCATCATGATGCCCTCCAGCGGAGTCAAGCCCATGGTGGTGTCAAGGCACTTACCGTCAACAACAGCGGAAATGGAAGAACCGTTGCCCAAGTGGCAGGTAACAATCCTGCTGTGTTCGGGGTTGCCGAGCAAATCCAGGCAGCGCTTGGTGACATAGCGGTGAGAGGTGCCGTGGAAGCCGTAACGGCGAATGCCCTCTTTTTCATAATATTCATAGGGCAGAGCGTACATATAAGCATAGTCCGGCATGGTCTGATGGAAGGCGGTGTCAAACACGGCAACCTGCGGAACGCCGGGCAGCATTTTTTCAAAAGCAATAATGCCCTTGAGGTTGGCAGGGTTGTGAAGCGGTCCGAGCGGAATGCACTCCTCAATCGCCGCTTTTACGCTTTCGTCAACCAAAGTCGACTTGCTGAACTTGTCGCCGCCGTGGAGCACACGGTGACCGACGGCTTCGATTTCGGAAATGTTGCCGATAACGCCGAATTTCGCATCAAGCAGGGTTTCAACCAGCTTTTCGATGGCGTCGGTGTGGCTTGCGCCGACCTTAAACTCTTCCTTGGTGATAACCTTTTTCATCTCGCCGTTTTCATCGGGAAGCTTGTGGGTAAAGGTGGCGGCATCCTTGGTTTCAAGCTGCTCGAAAATGCCGGAGCAAAGCTCGGTGCCTTCGGGCATATTGAACATGGTGTATTTCAGGGATGAACTGCCGCAGTTGATAATGAGTTCTTTCATAGTATACCTCCGTATGTAATGTTCCTGTCTAATTTATAAATTATAATATACTTTTTTGTTTTCGTCAAGACGGGAAACGCTCCGTTTTCGACTTTGCGATATTTTGGTGCCGTATTGCTATTGACTTTGCTTGTTTGCGTGTTATAATTTTAGAGAATTGCAGCAGAAATCGGTAGGAAATAATAAAAAAGTGCACGGAACAGACACCTTTGCCGAAAGCAAGGACCTTATTTTGCGATAACGCTTTTGCATATAATAAAAAGAAAAGGATGAGCGAACATGAAGGATAAATTTACGAAAAACTTTTGCATCACCGGCGCACTGCTTGTGCTGTTTTTTATTTGGACGGCGTTGGTGAGCGTGATTGACTGTCAGCCTATCGGGCCCAATGGCAGCACGGTTGGTTTTGCAACCATGAACCGTTGGTTTCACGCACTCACGGGTGAGCATTTGGCGCTTTACGATTTCACCGATTTTATCAGCTTCATTCCCTTTGTCATCGTTGCGGCGTTCGGCATTTACGGTGCGATTCAGCTGCTGCAGCGCAAGAGCCTGTTCAAGGTTGATTCCGACATCATTGCGCTGGGCGGATTTTATTTGATTGTGCTCGGGTGCTATGCGCTGTTTCAGGTGCTTATCATCAATTACCGCCCGATTTTGATTGAGGGTGCGCTCGAAGCATCCTATCCGTCCTCGACCACCGTGCTTGCCACGGCGGTGTTCCCCACGGCGGCAATGCAAATTCGTGACCGCTTCAAAAAGGGTGTGTTCAGCACCGTTTTACAGGTTCTTCTGGTTTTTTTCACCGTGTTCATGGTGATTGTTCGTTTGGTTTCGGGTGTGCATTGGCTCAGTGACATCCTCGGCGGCTTGCTGTTAAGCGCTGCTTTGGTCATGGGCTATCTTACCACGATTACTTGGCTCACATCCAAAGAGGAAAACGCATAACTTTTTTCACATTTTCACAAAAAAGAAGCCGAGCTTCTCTTACCTCAAACGAGGGAAGAGGCTCGGCTGTTTTCATTTTAATAGGAATTGCCTGCGTTATCCTCCGCAGGGCGAGTGGCTTGCTCGGACTTGACCAACGGCAGGCGCACAATGGCTTTAAACTCATCGCCCTCAATCGCAATGCGGAACAAACCGCCCTGCAAGCGGCACAAATCTTTTGTGATGCTCAAGCCCAAGCCGCTGCCTTCGCCGCCACGAGCCGAGTCGCCGCGCACAAAGCGTTCCATCAAATGCTCCGCCGTGCAATTCAGCGGCACATCGGTGGTGTTGACAAAGGTAATCACGCCGTAGCTGTTATCCTGCTCAACCGTCACAAACGCTTTCGTGCCGCTCTTGGCGTACTTGGCAATGTTGGACAAAATGTTTTCAAACACACGGTAGGTCTTTTGACCGTCCGCCAAAACAATCGGTCGCTGTTCGCCGGGTGCCAGCAAAACTTCAATGTCGGCGGCCTCCAAATAATCCTCATTTTCGGCAATCGCCTGCACCGCAAGCTCGTAAAGGCTCACGGGTGTTAAGTGAATTTCGACATTGCCGCCCGAAAGCTTGGACGCTTCCGTCAGGTCTTCAATCAACTGCTTGAGCCGCAGGGATTTTTCGCTTAACACCTGCGCATAGCCCTTCACCGTTTCATCCTGCAAATCGCTGTTTTGAATCAAATCGGTGTAGGTGATAATGGAAGTTAACGGCGTTTTCAAATCGTGCGACACATTGGTAATCAGCTCGGTTTTTGTGCGCTGATCCTGCACCGCCGCCTGCATCGCTTCTTTCATATCCTGCCGCATATCGCTGATGTTTTCGGCAAAGTTGACCATCGACTTGGGCATTTTTTCCGTGTCGAACTGCATATCGAAATCACCGCTCTGTGTTGCCTGCACCGTGTCACGAATTTTGTCGAGCGATTTGGCGTATGAGAACAAAAGCGAAATGAACGCAAGCTGAATACTGCCGAACCACAACAGCATCAGGAACACCGCAAAGAAATGTCTTTGCTCCGCTTCGTAAATGATAAAAAACATATCGAAAATTGTCAAAAACAAATAGAACGGCAATGCCACTTTGAATTGGCGTTTTATGCCGTCCGGCAAGTCGGATTCGTTACCCGTGAGCCGCTTGACAAAACGCTGTGTCAGACGGAACGGCAGGGCGAGCACCATGTGCGAAAAAAGCGAATTGTTTTTGATGTTGCGGGACAGGAACATCAGATAATCCAACAGCACGGCAACCGCCGCCACGCTGAACGCCACCGTACCGATGGTGAAAATCATGCTGTAGCTCGGCTTTGACAAACCGAGAAACATGGAGGTTCCCCCGAGTGCCACCAGCAAAACGGTTAAGCCGACGGAAAGGAAAAAGCGCAAGTCACTCGGAAATTTGTCAATCCGTTTCATATGCACGGGCGCATTTTTGTAATCCCGACCGGCAAAAATCACCAAAACAGCGGCAAGCGCCAACACAAGCAGTGCCGAAAGCAGAAGAACGGCAAAATACTGCGAAACGGATGTGGCGGAATGAATGTAATCCTCCGTCAGTGTGTTAAACGGGTCACCGACCGCCACACGGGAATAGTTGTAGCTTAAACAAACCGTGCAGGGAGTACCGCTGAGCTGACGGGACGCCGTGGTGACGCCGAGCACAACGGAGCTGATTTTGCTTTCATAGCCGTAGTGCATCGACTGAATTAACTGTTCGGTATAAGTGCAGTTGTTCACCTCACTGCCGTTGAGCGTAAAAACAACGTGCTCGGATTGGTCGGTGTCGGCACGCAGGCGACTGCACATGGAGGAAAACACCGAGCCGACCACCGCCGTATCGAAATTGTCCGACGATGAAATAAACCAATCCGATTGGGCGTATTTTTCGGCAAAGGTCAGCACGGTCGGTGAATCGGAATTGGAAAACACTTCGCCCGTTTGGTCGTTAACAATCAAAAACCGAACAGCTTTGAGCGAATCCAAATAGTTTTTCAGATAGCCGTATTCGTTCCGTGCCGCCGCAACCTCACCGTCGACATTCACCGATTCAATGCGCTTTTTCAACGCTTCAAAGTAGCGTGCATTCGGATAAACACGGTTTGCCTTTACCACAAAATTATCGGAATTTTCAAAGTCGTTCAGGCACAGACCGTCCTCGTTTTTTACATCGTCCCGCAAGGTTCCGTCACCGTCTGCGTCAACATTTTTGCCCTCTTTTTCAAGCAGACTTTCATTCGGCAGGCGGCGAAAAAAATCGTTGAAATCGGCGGCGGTGCTTTTGGCTTCCGCCAGCTCTTTTTCGGCGTTCGTTTCGGAAATACCCGTGTACGCCTCCTGCAAAACGGTTTTCACCGTACCGTCATGGAACACGGCACCGTTGCGGTAGGTAATGAACACACGCTTTGCGGCATAATAAACGAAACCCATTTCATCCAAATAATCCTTGGAATAACGGGCGTCGAACATATTGTTGGTTGCGTCCGTAATGCCCAAGTCGCTGGCGAAATAATAGCCCGACCGATTGGCAAAATCCGCCAACCGGCACACGGACAGAGCACCCGTGCCCGCAAACACCAAACAAAGCAGAAAAGCCGCTGCTTTGAGCGGCTTATACTTAAATTTTTTCGATTTTATACCCAATTCCCCACACCACTTTCAAATACTTCGGCTCTTTCGGGTTGATTTCGATTTTTTCACGAATGCGCCGAATGTGAACCGTAACGGTTTTTTCCGTGGAGTAAGACGGCTCGTTCCAAACCGCCTCGTAAATCTGGGTTGTGGACAGAACTCTGCCGAGGTTCGTCATCAGATATTCGATGATGCCGTATTCCGTGGCGGTGAGCTTGACCGGCTCGCCGTCCAGTGTGACCACATGAGCCTCGGCATCAATCGCCAAGCCGCCCGTAACAATCGTGTTGGACGCTCCGCTTTCACCCGTGCCGCCCAAGTTGACATAACGG
>DNXM01000022.1:3955-16766 GCA_003505905.1 Oscillospiraceae bacterium | reverse complement strand
GACTTGACACGAGCCACTAATTCAAGCGGATTGAACGGCTTGGTCATATAGTCATCGGCACCGAATCCGAGACCCGTAATCTTATCGGTGTCCTCACTTTTGGCGGAGAGCAGAATAATCGGCACATTGCTTTTTTCACGAAGCTGAAGCGTTGCACGCAGTCCGTCCAATTCGGGCATCATAATGTCCAGAATAATGCAATGAACTTCTTCCTTTTCGGCAATCGCAATCGCTTCTTTTCCGTTGGTGGCTTTGCTCACCTCGTAGCCTTCCGATTTTAAATAAATCTCAATGGAATTAACGATGGCGATATCATCATCACAAACTAAAACTCGGTACATTTTTTCAAGCTCCTTTCGCTTTGTATGTTTACTGTATCAACTGTTCCTTACAAGAAACAATCGGATTTGTTACAGTTTTACAACATTCTTTTCTTTTCGTTCTTCCCTCGGCAGATTGAGCAGCAAAATCTTTTTCATAATCGGCTTGTAAAGGAAGTCGAGCGCATAGGACAGCGCAACGCAAATCATCATCATAAACAGGAAGATAAACAACGGATATTTTGCAACGAACACGAAGTTGACAAACAGCGTGTGGTAAAAGAACATATGCGTCAGCCAAATGTTGGTAGAATGATTGCCGAAGAACAAAAAGAAATCGCAGACGAATTTCGGCTTTTTGCCCGCAAGAAAAATCGTTGTAAAAACAAGCGCAACGCCCGGCGCAACAAACATGGAACGCACATACTGCGCACGCACAAATGTAATGCCCACCACGATAACCGCAGACACAAGCCAATACCAAACCGGTTTTATTTTTTCCGCAATTGCCTTTGCTTTTTCAAAAAACTGAAGCTTGCAAAGCAAAAGTCCGAACAGATATTCCGCAAAGGTCATAGAAAAAACGCCGATTCGGCTTGTGTTGAAATAAAAGTTAAATTCGTAAATGCGATTAAAACGGAAATAATAGCCGACAACATAAAGCACGGCAATGATAACCGAGATGAGCAACCAGTGTCGTTTTTGACAAAATCGCACAGTCAGCGGCGAGAAAATCACGAAGACTGCATAAATCGGCAAATACCACCACGCACCGTTGTAGCAGTTCCAATAGCCCGTATATGACAGAAAATAACCGAAAACATCGTTTTGAAACATATCCGAACGCCCTGCAATCGGCGCAACAATCGTGAACAGAATCAGAATCAGCCAAAACCGCCCGTACAGCACAAGAAGCGAAACCAAACGGCGGCGGTAATAATGCTCTTTTCCGTGCGTATTCATTTGTGAATAACTGCTGCAGATAATGTAAGTGATAATGCAAAAATCACCGATTTGCCCGATGTAAAACGAAACCGGCAAACCGAACAGCATAATCGGTGTTGCATAAAGCTCCGCCCAATTCAAACGGCAGAACAAATGCACACAGACCATGAATATCACCGATATTCCTTGCAACATTTTTGCTTCATTCTTATTCATATATAAACCTCGAATCAGCCGACAATTTTGTTGACCGCTTTAAAAACAATTTTGAAAATCATTTCAAAATATTTGAAGATTTTTTCGGCGTAATATTTCAAATTGTCTGCAATGTTTTTGCTGTTGTTGTTCACCGCATAGCCTTCGATTGTGCCTGCGTTGTCATCCACACCGTCCGCATCAAACGCAAACTCGTAAAGGAACGGCGCAAGCAGAGCCGCCGTGAAATATTCCACCGGGTTTGTGCCGTCAAACGCCGCCTTGTAAAGGGTCTGCACTTTGTCGGAGCCGCCGCCCAAGGCATCGGCAACATCCCGAAGTGACACAAGCGACAGGCTCTGATTTTCTTCCCGCAAAATCACGGCAACCGTGCGAAGCAACAGAACAACCTCATCGCTTTCCGGGGTGAGCTTTTCACTGCCGAGGTAATGGTTCGCCACCAATTCGCCTGCCAAATCCCACGCATTTTCATAATCGGTTTTCGGCAGAGTGATACCGTACCTTGCGGCAATCGTGCTCACGCTGTTTTCGCCGTAGAACGGCAACTTCAACTCATCGGTCAAAAGCGTGACGGCTTTGTTGACAAGGCCGTAATAAATATCGCTTTCTTTGATGCCAATTTTTTCCATGCTCAACGACAGCGTCAGGCGGTATTGCAGGCCTGCCTTCAAAAAGCCCTTTGCGTAGGCATTCAAGTCCTCGTTCATTAGCTTCAGCTGCTCGGGCGTGTAACCCTCGACCGTTTTCGTCAACGCATCGGTGTCGATTTGCTTGATTGTTTTCGTTTCGTATTTGATTTCATTCTCCGTGTAATGAATCACTCGGTAATTGAGCGGATACATACTCAGCGCCGTGTCGGCAAAATCGTAAATCTTGTTGCCGAGCGCCGAAGTGAAAACGGAAACATCACTGCAATGCTCGTGACCGGTGAACACGGTGCGGATGCCCCAATCGGCAAATTTTTCCGCCGTTGTGTAGTGAAAACGAATGATAAAATTGCGGTTGATGATGCGCTGCAAGGGCATATGGTCAATCAAATTGTGGTGCATCATCAAAACGGGATAGCGTCCGTCCGCCTCGGCTTTTTCGGTTTGGGTCTTGACCCACTGCACTCGGTCGGCCGTTAATCCGTCCTCGGTGGATACGGTGGAATCACAGCTATCCAACGCAATCAGTCGATATTTTTCGCCGAGGTTCGCCGTGTAGGAACAGTCCTCCGCTCTTGTTTCCAAGGCGAGGTCGTAACCGAAATCGGCATAAATCTGTTTGAACTCTTTGCGGGTCACGGCGCAGTTTTCGCCCAAGTCGTGGTTGCCGTTAATCACAAAAATCGGAATGCCCGTTTTCTGTTCAAAGCTTCTGAACTTTTCGGCAACATCGTAATGCTCTTGAATAACCGTGCGCCCGTTGTCGACCAAATCGCCCGGAATCAAAATATAATCGGGCTTGCTTTCGGCGCATTGACGCAGAAATTCGTCAATGATAAATCCGCTCTCATCATCCATGGCGCAACGGCGGTTTGCGTACCAATAAATCGGGTCGTCAATCAGCTTTTCCAGCTTTGCGTTCGGGATGTTGTAATGCAAGTCCGATGCAACGGCAAGCTGAAGGTCTTCCGCCTGTTCGGCAAAGCCCGGCACGGCAATCGCCGTGAATGCCAAGCAGAGCGTCAACAAAAACGCAATGATTTTTTTCATTCTTTTGCCCTCACAGTTTCAATTCATTTGTGCCTGCGTTCAACTTTTCGCCGTGATAAAACACGGTGATATTTTTCGGAATTTCCGCAGTGAGTTTTTTGTTTTCCCAATCAATCTTCACGGCAATTTCGCCGCCTGCGGTTGTGATTTTTCCGCTGAGCCTTTGCACGGTTTTTCCGTTTTTGGGGTCAAGCAAAAATTCTTTTGCGCCCGCCGAATTTTCGGTTTGGCGAATGCCGAGCAAATAGTAGAACAAATAGCGAAGCACCGCACCGAACATCGGGTGACACATCGAACGGGGATTGAGCCAATCTTCCCAAATCGTTGTGGCGCCCGTTTTGAGCATATAACCGAAGGACGGATGCTTTTCGCTCGTGAGCAGCTTCGTTGCAAGCTCTTCATAACCGTTTTCAAACAGAATTTTTACAACCAAATCCGTGCCGAAAATACCGCAGTCAAAACAGCCCGTTTTTTCAAACTTTTCTGCCAAATTTTTCAGCGTGCGTTCATCGCCAAGCCCTAAATCCAAGGCAAAAGCGTTTGCGCTGTTTTTGTCTTCGCAATAATTGCCCGTTGCTTTGTCAAAATATTTTTTCTCAATAGCTTGAATTCGTTTTTGCTTTGTTTTTTTCAATGCAGGAATAACTTCCTCCCGACCGATGAGCTTTGCCAGCTCCACCACACGGTTGATGGACTTGATGTAAAAATAGTTGTTTACATAATCATCCGCCATGTCGGGTCTGCCGCCGTGCTTGCCCGTGTTCGGGGTGCACCAATCGCCCAAGCACCATTGAAGCGGCTGGTCGGACACAACAAAATTCTTTTTGCTGTGCGCTTCCAAATAATCAAAATAGTGAAGCATTTGGTCAAAATATTTTTCGGCAGGCTTTATGTCACCGAACATTTTGTAATAGACATAGGGCACTTCAACAATCGCACAGCCCCAGCCGCCGGGTCCGCCGCCGCTTTGCAAATAAGGGGCGGTATATTGCACATGACCCGACTTTCTGTCCTGACAATCGGAGATATCCTCCATCCATTTTTTATAAAATTCTTTGGATTTAAACATGAGCATGACCGTTTCGCAGGTCAGCTGTCCGTCACCCGTGTAGCCTCGGCGTTCCAAATGCGGACAATCCGACGGAATGCCTGCGTGCATATTGTCCAACTGCGTGCGGACATAAATATCAAACAAGCCGTTGAGCACGGCATTGTCGCTTTCAAAGGTACAGGTCAGCGGCATATCGGTGTGAATGACCTCGACCGTTTTCAGCTCGGCGCCCTTGCTCACTTGAAAATAGCGGAAGGTTGCCCAGGTGAATTGAATACGGTAATCCCGTTCCTCGCCGTCCGTGATAAAGCTCAAATGCTGACCGTAGGTACAGGCTTCGGCAAACGCACCGTCTTCGCCCAATTTTTCGGCAAACTGAACTTCGATTTTTTTATTTTTTTCGGTGCAGGTCAACACGGGTGTGCCCGTGATATTTTCGCCGCAATCGTAAAGAACGGTTGTGTCGGTTTCCGTGATTTTTTTCGGCTGAATCGTGCGAATGACCTTATCGTTCGGGCAGTCACTCAAGCAGTAATTGCTTTTGGGTGCTTTGACGGCTTTTGTTTGTTTCCATTTGCCGTGCGCCTTGTTGTAGTCGTACTCCTCGCCCTTGGTGATTTCATAATTCGTCATGCCGCTGCTGCGCCACAGGGTCGAAGCATCGCTGAAATAATCCTTGCCGTCCGCTTCCAATTTCCAGCACATTTTGCATTTGCCGTATCGGAAATACCAACCGGGTGCCACAGTGCAGAGCAATTCGTTTTCGCCTTTTTTCAACAGGTGAGTAACCTCATATCGGCAGGCATAAATGCGGAAATTCAGTTGTTCGCCGAAATATTTGTAACAAAAACAGTTGCGATAATGGTGAAAATGGCTGTTCAGCGGAATCAAACGGTCTTCCGTAATGCTTTTGCCGTTGATTTTCATTTCAAAAAAGCCAAGACCGCAAACCGTAATGAAAGCCTGCTTTGGTGCTTCATCAAGCGACACCGTGCTTTTGAAAACAGGAGCGACACATTTGCCGCTTGCAGTTACAAACTGCGCCGAACCGAACCGTTCCGAAAAATTCATGCCAAAATCCTCCGTGTTCTTATAATTATTTACAATATATCATTTTCCGTTGCGTTATGCAAGAAAAAATTAAGACAAAATAAAAAAGCACTTGTGTCGAAAGAAGAAACTTCTTTTTGTAACACAAATGCTTTTTTTGTTTTTGCGAAGGTGAAAGAAAACTCTTCTCTTTGCGAGCACTTTTTTAATCCTTATCCTGCGGATAGACAATGCCGATTTTTCGGCGAATCTCGTCCATCTGTCGGGTGATGAACCGTGTTTGTTCGTGGGTGTTTATCGGGCTTTCTGTCAGTCCTGCCGAAATGCAGCTGCACACGTGTCGAATTTGTTCTTCAAAGCCGTTGCCCTCATAGGGTGTTTCAATGGTTTCGGTTGAACCGTCTGCATAGAACAGCTCTAATTTTTCGGGTGCGTAAAAATGTTCAAGCTTTGCGTAGCCCTTTGTGCCGTAGACTGCACCCTCGTTCGGTGTGCGGAGCATGGTTGCGCTCGAAATGGTGGCAATACTGCCGTCGGCATATTTCATCAGCACCGTTGTATGGCTGTCGATTCCGTGAAATGCTTCACAGCAGGCAAACAAATCCGCAACCTCTTTTCCGAGGTACCAGCTTGCAAAATTCAAGCCGTACACGCCGACATCCAACAGGGNNGTGCGTATGCACAGAGGTTTTTGGTATCTTCCCCGAAAAACCAACGCAAAAAACTCAAGCAGTAAACCCCCACATCCAACAGGGAGCCGCCGCCGTTTTCGACCTTCATAACATGGTGATTTCGTTCGCTTTCGTCCAATGAGTAGCAAAAATTACCTTCGACCTTTTTTATTTCACCGAGCTTTCCCTCGGTAATGATTTCAAGCAGTTTTTTTGTGCCGGGCACGAGCCTTGCCCACATTGCTTCCATCAGAAAAACGCCGTTTTGCTTTGCGCAGGCAAGCATTTGATTTACTTCACGTTCATTCACCGCCAAAGGTTTTTCGCAAATGACATTTTTGCCGTGGCTCATCATCAGGCAGGAGCAGGACATATGACCCGAATGGGGAACGGCGATGTAAGCGACATCAATATTATCGGATTGTGCCATGGCTTCGTAACAGCCGAAGCGGTGCGGAATGCCGAATTCATCGGCAAATTTGTCTGCATTTTCTCGGGTTCTTGAGGCAACGGATGTCAACTCCGCCTGTTCTACATTTTGAATGGCGTTTGCAAAGCGGTGGGCGATGTTCCCCGTGCCGACGATGCCGAATCTGATTTTCTTCATTGTCAAATTTTCCTTTCGGGACAATCGGCTGTTTCAACTTTCAAAAGCCGATTTCATAAACTCAAACAGCTTGCCGTCTTTCATCTCGGTGCATATATGAACTGCTTCACCGTTGGCAGAGGGGAAAATGCAGGCATATTCATTCGAAGCAATGCGCATTTCCTCCAGCTTGAAAAGCTCGGGATGAGAAAGGTATAAAATCGGCAGGGTATCGTGAAGAACAGCCGCCGAAATGTGATTGTATTCGATGTTTGCTTTTCGGTTGTGGCGCAAAAAGGAGATGTATTCGGGATATGTGCCGATTGCTTCCAGCTCATCAATCTGCTCGGCGGTTAAGACTTGGCGGTTGGTCACATCCAACGGAAACAGCGTAATATTTAATCCGCAGGTCAGAACGGTTTTTACGCTTTCGGGGTCTTTGGAAAAATTGAACTCCGTGTTATGACTGCAATTGAATTCACGGATGCCGCCGCCCATGATGTATGCGCCTCGGAGCTTTCGACAAAATTCTTTATCGTGGAGCAAGGCGGCAAAATTCCGCAGGGTTCCGATGGTGATGTATGTGACGGAATCGTATTCCGACAGCCTATCGCACAATTCCCCGAACGGCAGAATATTCTGCAACTCGTCTTGGTTTATTTTCAGCTTTTTTATCATTTTTTCGGAGCAGTTTGCCAAGCCGTCTGCTCCGTGAAAGGTGTTTTTTTCACCGTTGGGCTGACGGGAGCCGTTCGACGGTTCAAGTCCTTTGACGATTTCGGCTTCCAGGCCGAGATATTTTCTTAAAATAACAGCGTTTCGGCAAGCTCCCTCAAGGGTTGTGTTGCCGAAGGATGCGACAATGTAATCCGGCTTTATCGGCAGATTCTTCAGCAGAAAAAGGGCGCAGGCATCGTCTGTCCCGAGGTCGGTGTCCAGAATGGTAATGTGCTTTTGGTGCTGTGCAATGCGGTTGATTTCAATGGTGCTTTGCCGAATGCGAAACGGCGTGCGCTCGGCAACAGTGCGGGAACAGATTTGCAGGGTTTCAAAAAGCTTATCAATTTCTTCTTGAATGCCGTCAAAAAGAGCCGGGTCGTCCTGGGCAACATCCACAACAAATCGCTCCGGCAGGATGTGCAGGTGGCGAATGGAGCGGTGCATCAGCTTAAAAATGGTTTCCTGTCCGTCCGGCTCAAAGCCGATGTTTCGGTCGGCGGCAATATCAAGCTCATCCGCCAGCCGAATCAGTGCCGCCAAAAGCGGCAAATGGATTTCGTTTCCGTTCGGCACGGTTAAAACGGACGGCAGGATGTTTTCGTCCAGCAAATCCATTTTTCGGTGTGCTTCGGAAACCAAAGCGATGGCACGGGTGTGTTCCTCACTCGGAATTTCAAACAGGTCGGCGTATTTGTAGATATACTGTCGGCTGAATTTTTGGTGAAATGCCCGGATGGTTTCACGAATATTGTCAACCGGATGGTTCAGCCGGTACTCGTCACTTACCACATAATCATACAAGGCTTTGTAGTCGGGCTCGGAAATGCCCATGCCGCTGTCGTGAAGATAAGCGCTCATAATCAATACATAGAGCTCGTCTTCGTTCAGTTGTAACACCTGCTCGCCCAAAAGGCGGTTGCAAAAATCCAAAACCTGCAAGGAGTGCAAAACCGTGTGGTCGGTAAAATCGGGGAAAAACAACTTGTATTTTTCAAGCACACGGCTCATTACAAAGACGGTGTTTTTGACCAAGGTGTGATAATGCGGGTTCAGTTGAGATAACCGTTTTTCACAAAGAAAATCTGTTGCCACGATAATCGCCATACCTTTCCTGAATGCGAAGTGGTTTAGAAGGTTTTTTCTATTATACACGATATTTTGTTTCAAAACAATGAGTTTTCACGCTTCACATAGGCGGAATTCGGGAAAAATCGGAAATTTTATGCCGATACGGTTGTAAAAAAACGGCGGTCAAGGTATAATAGCAGGAAAGGAGTGTTGAACTTGAATTTTGAATACCATGCAAAATCCGGCACGCACACCGGCTTTTGCCTGATTAAAAGCTGCGAGAAAAAACTGAATAAACGGGGCGAGGCCTATTTGGATATGGTGCTCGGCGATTCTTCGGGTGAAATTTCCGCCAAGCTTTGGAATTATAACGAAGAGCTGCACGGTACATATGCGGTGAACACGCTTGTCAAGGTGCAGGGCAGTATCAGTGAATTTAACGGCTCCGACCAGCTTCGCGTTGACCGCATTCGAGCGGCAGGTGAGTCGGACGGCGTGAAAATTGAGGATTTTGTCGCCTCTGCCGTTTACGGCGGAGAAGCGATGTTTGCCGAATTGATTGCAATTGCCGAAGGCTTTGCCGATCATGAGCTTTCCCTGCTCACCACGACCGTTTTGCAGGAGAATCGGGAGGCATTGCTCTACTATCCGGCGGCGTTCAAATTGCATCATGCCATGCGCAGCGGTTTACTTCAGCATACGCTGTCCATCGTCCGCTTGGCGCAGAGCGTTGCGAAGATTTACCCGTTTATCAATTCGGATTTGCTTTTGTGCGGTGCAATGCTCCACGATATTGCCAAGCTTTGTGAGCTGGTTGCGGACGAAACCGGGATTGCGACCGGCTACAGTGCGAGGGGCACCTTGCTCGGTCACTTGGTCATGGGTGCCATGATGGTGGAAGAAACGGCAAAAAAGCTCAATATTCCCGATGAAAAAGCAATGCTGGTGGAGCATATGCTCATTTCGCACCACGGTGACCCCGAATTCGGTGCGGCGGTGCGTCCGCTGTTTATCGAGGCGGATATTCTTTCTGCTCTTGACCGTTTGGATGCCCGCATTGTGGAAGAAAACAACGCCGTCAACGGTGTGCCGACAGGCGGCTTTTCCAACCGCCAATGGGCGTTGGATAACCGTGCATTCTATAATCACGGGCTTGGGAAGCCGGAAACCGAAACGAATTTAGGACTTTGAATAACATTTGACGGAGGCATCAATCATGTCACAGCGCAACCATGAGGTTACTTCCATTCATCCGCTTTTGAAAAAAGACGGTTCACTTGCGGAACCCGGTTGGTCCAAACGCCTGCTTCAGGTCTACGACCGCAGTCAAATTAAGGCGCCGAAAATGCGCATCAAGGAATGGGATTATTATTTGGTCATCTCCAACAAGGAGCAGGCAGGCTTTGCGTTCACAATATCCGATGACGGTTACATCGGCTTGCAGAGCGTTTCGCTGTTGGATTTTTCGGTGCCGTGCGAACACACTGAAACGGTTTTGAACGCTTTCCCAATGGGAAAATTCAGATTACCCTCTACCTCCGAACAGGGTAATGTGTGTTACCACGACAAACGGCTGAACATGGAGTTCATCAAAACCGAGGGCAAGCGCCGCATTGTCGGCGACTTTAAGAATTTCCAAGACGGTAAGACCTTTAGGTGCGACATTACGCTGGAAGAACCGGCGATGGACACGATGGTGATTGCAAAGCCGTGGAAAGAAAAGAAAACCGCCTTTTACTACAACCAAAAAATCAACTGTATGCGTGCAAGCGGTACGGTTGAATTTGACGGACGCACATTCACCCTTGACCCGAGCACCGATTTCGGCACGCTGGATTGGGGTCGTGGCGTGTGGACATACGACAACACATGGTATTGGGGTTCTGGTAACGGCGAGGTGAACGGAAAGCCGTTCGGATTCAACATCGGCTACGGCTTTGCCGATGACAGTGCCGCAACGGAAAACATTTTGTTCTACGACGGCAAGTGCCATAAGCTTGACGAAATCGCTTTCAACATTCCCGAAAAGGGCGGCAAAAAGTGCTACACCGAGCCGTGGACATTTACTTCAAGTGACGGACGGTTTGAGATGGACTTTGTGCCGATTCTTGACCGTGCGGCGAAGATTGATGTGAAGGTGATTGTCACCGACCAGCATCAGGTGTTCGGCAGAATGAGCGGTAAAGCCGTGTTGGATGACGGCACCGTGCTGGAAATCAAAGACTTGCTTTGCTTCGCTGAAGATGTTCACAACAAATATTGATTGCAAAAAGAGGAAACTATGGATTGGACTGAAATTATCGTTACGGTAGCGAGCCGGGATATCGACTCGGCGGCGGCCATTGCGCAGGTGCTTGTGCCAGGCGTATACATTGAGGACTACAGAAACCTGGAGCAGGAAGCCTACGAGGTGGCAGGCATTGACCTGATTGATGAGGATTTACTAAAAAAAGACCGCACCAAGTGCTTGATTCACCTTTATCTTTCGCCGGAAGAAAACCCGACGGAGGCAACCGCTTTCTTGACCGAACGCTTTACGGCGGAAAAAATCGGTTTTGAGCTTTCCACGGCTGTTTGCCGCAATGAGGATTGGGAAAACAATTGGAAGAAATACTTCAAGCCGATTGAAGTCGGTGAGCGGCTTTTGATTCAGCCGATTTGGGAAGAAAAGGCGGCGGCAGGCGACCGAGCGGTGCTGAACATTGAACCCGGTCTTGCGTTTGGTTCCGGCACACACGAAACCACACGCCTTTGCCTGGAGGCGTTAGAGCCTTACATTCATTCCGGCGTGGATATGCTTGATGTCGGCTGCGGCAGCGGTATCCTCAGCGTTGCCTCTCTCTTGCTCGGTGCCGAGCGTGCGGTCGGTGTGGATATTGATGCTCTCGCCGTCAAAACCGCACAAGAGAACGGCAAGCTGAACGGCTTTACACCTCCGCAATATGAAGTGTTCCGGGGCAGCTTGACCGAAAAGGTGAGCGGACAGTTCGATGTGATTGCGGCGAATATTGTGGCAGATATTATTATCTTGTTTTCGTCACAGGTCGGACCGTTCTTGAAAAAAGACGGTGTTTTCATCGCTTCGGGCATCATTGCTCCCCGTGAGGCAGAGGTTTTGGAAGCGTTTGAAAAGAACGGATTTGAAGTGATTGCACGGCACGATAAGAACGATTGGCTGTGTTTTGAGTGTAAACTGAAATCATGAAGAAAAGCTTGCAGGTAAAGCAATTCGCTTATATCTGCAAGCTTTTCTTATTATGAAACGGACAGCCTCTCGACAAAGAGCGACTGTCCGTTTGGTTATTTCTGATAAATCTTAACATAATCAACCACAAAATCGGTTGTGACGGTTTTGTCGGTCGGCAGTGACTCGGTGTCGGGAATTTCAAGGGACACAATTACTTGCTCAAATTCCTGTGAAACACCGTCTGCCCATGCGCAACGGGCGGTTTCAACGCCGTTGACATAGAAGATGTATTCATCCTCCGTCCATTTCAAACCGTAGGTGTTGAAGGTGTGATAAATGTCATCGCCCTTGAAGCTGCCCAAACAGCAGGAATTCAAATCGGTGGAAGTGGAACCGCCTTTACCTGCGCAGTGAACGGTTTGCGTAACGGAGTTATGCTTGAATTTGGCGTTGTAGTTGAGTGACTCGAAAATGTCAAGCTCGGCGCCGCCGACACCGCCTTTGGAAATAAGCGGATCATACGGATGGTCGGCTTGAATCCAAAACGCACTCCAAAAACCGGGGGAGTCGTTGCAGATGCAGCGAATTTCGAAGTAGCCTCGCTTATAGGTTTGCTTTAACTTAATCATGCCGACATACCAACCCTCGGCATAGGCGGCGGAGGTGTCTTTCGGCAGGTTGTTTTTATCACGGTATTGTGCGGAAATGACAAGGTTGCCGTCCTCAACTTTAACCTGGTCGGGTGCGTTATAGCCGCCGCGGCGCTCGCCGTTTGCACGGTAATCCCACTTGGTTGTGTCAAGCTCGTTGCCGTTGAATTGGTCTTCAAAAACCAATTTGTAGCCCTCGGAGGCAAGAATGCTTTCGTCGATTTTTTCACCTCTCGGGGTCAATGCGCCGTTAAACAGGAACATGGCGAGCACTTCGGCAATGACGAGAACGGAGGAAACAACGGCTTTTAAAGATTTTGCCGATAAAAGCTTGCGAAAATAAACAGAAGCCTCATTCAGCGCAAAGGATTCACGCCAAGCCAGCGGAACGCCGAGCTTGAGCAAAAGTTGAGCGAGCATAGTCAAATCAATCACCCTAACATTTATTTTTCAAAGGAACAGTCTTCTATCATGCGTTCGATTTGCGAACACATCAGCGTAAAGGTTTGCTGACCGAGATAACGAATCACGGCATTGTTTTCTGCGTTGCAAAGCATCGCAAAGCTGTTTCCGATGCTTTGGTCTATATTGCTTTTTTTGACGGCGAGGTAGTAGAAGGTGAACGATGTGCCGCCCGAAACGTTTTCATA
>DNXM01000022.1:236-3929 GCA_003505905.1 Oscillospiraceae bacterium | reverse complement strand
AAATTCATATGCTTCACGGCGCAGTTTGTCATACATGGCGTCGGATGCGGTGGCGGCAATCAGCGGAGGAAGCACACGGAACAAGGTGTGTTCTGCGGCGAAAACCATTAAAATGCGAAGCTGTAATTTGATGTCGTTCGTCACGGAACGGTCGGACAAAATGGCTTTGAGCTCCTCACACACTCTGCCGCTGTCGGGTGAAAACTCAGCGAGGACGGCGCCGAGCTCTTTGGCTTTGGAGGAGTTTCCGCTGAGCATATTTCGCTTCAAATCCTCTGCCAAAGCAATCAAATCCAAATCAGAAGAATCGTTGTCTGCCGTGCTGTTTCCGCCGTTGAAAATTTTAATGTCTTTGTCTTCCATGCACATACGATCCTTTCTGTTTTTTACTATTCTGTCGTTGTTTCATTGGCGGCTTCCGCATCTGCCTTTTTTGCCTGACGCTTCAGCTTGGCTTTGTAGCCGAGAAAAGCGTTGAGATGCTGCTGTGGGATTTCGATGCCGCCGACACCGATGGGCATGGGTGTATACATACCGTGAAAATCGCTGCCGCCCGTGAGCAGTAATCCCTTGGATTTGCCGAGCTTGGCAAGCGTTTGCGTTTCGTCTTGGCTGTGGCAGGGATGCCACACCTCAATGCCGTCTAACCCGCAGGGGATGAGCTCGTCAATTAAATCAATGCAGTTCGAATGCGCCGGATGCGAAAGCACGGCAATGCCGCCGGCGGATTTTACCAGCTTAACAACCTCTTTCGGGTCGGGGAATGCAGGCTGTACCAACACATTGTCGGGGCTTGACGGGTCGAACAATTCGTGATACAGGTCGCCGAACAGTTCGGTGGTGATGTTGCACTGCATGAGTGCGTGCATAATGTGCTGTTTGAATACATTGGTGGAGCCGGTTGCACACTTGAGCACTAAGTCGCCCGAAATGGGATAACGCTGGGCAACCTTCAAAATCATGTACTGGCTTGCCTTTTTTCGGGAGAGGGAATTGCGGCGGCAAAGTCCTTCCAATCGGTCGGGGTTGTCGGGGTAGTAGCAAAGGATATGGATATCACGCTTTTCCTTGCCGTCATAGGCAGACAGCTCGACACCGGGAACAACCTCTACGCCGTGGCGTTCTCCGATAATCTTTCCTCGAACCGTGCCTGCCAGACAATCATGGTCGGTGATGGCGATGGTTTTGATGTCTTTTTTCTTTGCTAAAATAATCAGATCGTCTATGCCGATAGAACCGTCTGATAATTTCGTATGGCAGTGCAGATCCGCTGTCAAAAAATAACCTCCCTCGGGTTGGACTCATACGAAGCCCTTAACTTTCAAATAATACTTTATTTGTATATTTTACTACATTTAGGTTGCTTTTTCAAGCAAAAAAGAAAAAATATTAAGGATTTGTGTGAAAAAGGTGCATCAGCGACCGTCGCCGCCCTCAATGACATCACTCATTCCCAGTACCTTGCGAACGGTTTTGAGCAGAATGCCCAGGTCGGTTGCCAAGCCGCAATTCTCGACATATTTTTTGTCTAACAAAGCTTTTTCCTCTGCGCCCAATCGGTCACGACCGTTCACCTGCGCCAAGCCCGTCAAACCGGGACGCACACGGTATACGCCGTATTTTTTGCGAAGCTCGTGAATTTCCGTTTCTTCGGGAATCAGCGGTCTCGGTCCGATTAAGCTCATGTCACCCTTCAAGATGTTGAACAGCTGCGGCAATTCGTCCAAGCTCAACCGGCGCAGCAGCTTTCCTCCCGAAATAATCTGTGCTTCGGCTTCGGTCAAGTCGCCCGAAGCGGCGAGCCGAGTACCGTTTTTCATGGTGCGGAATTTGTAAATGGTAAAAAGCTTTTCGTTTTTTCCGATACGCTTTTGCTTATACAGAATCGGCTTGCCGTCCGCAATCAGAATGATGAGGGACAGCAAAAGCAGCAAGGGAGAAAGCAAAAGAACGAAAAAGAAAGAAATGATGATGTCTGCAATTCGCTTCATGGATTGCATCAACCTTTCGTGATTTGATAAGGGGTCGGGTTACTTCACAATTCGTTTTTTCCATTTCCCGCTCTTGACATAAATTGAGCCGAGCAAAACGGAACCGAGTGTGGCAAAGCCCATGGCAATGCCGACGCCGTTGAAGCCCATGTCAAACTGCTTGACAAGAAGATACGCCAAAGGAACACGGATGAAGATGGAGCTGAAAAAGGCGTTGATTAAAGCAATGTAGGTGCTGCCTGCTGCAATGGCAAGCCCGTTGATGCAAAACACAACGGCAACGAATAAATAGTCAAACGAAATCCAGCGCAGATAGGGGACGCCGACCTTAATGACCTCCGCTTCTTTGTCAAACAGGCTGATGACAAATTCGGGAAAGATGTTGACAACGGCAAAGACAATGGCGGACACAATGAATGCCATGACCATGCCGACATACATCGTCTTTTTCGCACGCTTGAATTCACCTGCGCCGATGTTCTGACCTGCCATAGAGGAAATGGCACTGCTGATGGCGAGTGCCGGCAGAATGGCGAACGAGTTGACCTTGCCGCCGATACCTTGGCAGGCGGAAGCAATGTCGGCGTTTGGCAGGGAGTTGACCAAGGCTGTCAAGGTGAGAAACGAAAGCGAAACGACAAGGCTCTGCACCGATGAGGGCAAGCCGATTTTAACCAAAGAGCGGAGCTTGTCCGCTTTCAAACGGAAATCGTTGAGGGAATAGCCGGAAAAGAAGTTGTTCTTTGCCAGGTAAATCAGCGAAATCACAACGCTCAATGCCTGTGCGGCAATGGTTGCCCAAGCGGCACCGGCGGAGCGCATACCGAATTTTCCGACCAAAAGCAAATCCAGCACAACATTGGTGATGGCGGCAATCAACACAAAATACAGCGGACGCTTGGAGTCACCCATGCCGCGCAACACACCGCTGATGGCGTTATAAAGGAACATGAAAACCGTGCCTGCCATGCAGATGTTGTAATAGTTTTCGGCTTCGGTAAAAGCGGATTCGGGGGTGTTCAGCACCACGAGCAGGCCTCTGCCGACCGTGAGCATGACGGCGGTGACCACAACGCTCAAAATCAAGTAAAGTGTGGTCACATTGCCGATGGTTTTGCGTTGCTCATCGTAACGCTTTTGACCGCCGTACTGCGCAATCATGACCGTTCCGCCGATGGAAAGACCCATGGCGGCGCCGGTGACTAAAATGTTAATCTGACTGCCGATGGAAACACCGGTGATGCCGACCTTTCCGCAGAATTGACCGACAATAATCATATCGGCAACGCTGTAAAGGGCTTGCAGAAGGTTGGAAAGCATGAAGGGAATGGCGAAGCGAAGCAGCTGCTTGACCACACTTCCCTGCGTTAAGTCCTTATGAAAATCATCCAATTTTTGCGTCCTCCTTCGGCTTTCTCATCGTCAGCGCAATGCGCTTTTTCGCAGGCTCGACGCTGACCACCCAAACCGTTACAATATCACCGACGGTGAGTACTTCGGAGGGATGCTTGATAAAGCGGTCGGTAATGCGTGAAATGTGAACCAAACCGTCCTGGTGTACGCCGATGTCGATAAAGGCACCGAAGTCAATGACATTGCGCACCGTGCCCTGAAGCTCCATACCCGGGAGCAGGTCGTTCATATCCATCACATCGGTGCGAAGCATCGGAGGCGGCAATTCATCACGGGGGTCACGCCCCGG
>DNXM01000022.1:0-191 GCA_003505905.1 Oscillospiraceae bacterium | reverse complement strand
CGCCCCGGACGAAGCATTTCTTTGATAATATCTTTCAGTGTCGGAACACCGATGCCGAGCTGTTCGGCAAGCTTTTCTTCACCGATGGCTTCAACCTTTTCGGGCAATTCACCGAGCTTGCCGTTTTTGATGTCCTTCAAATCCAAGCCGCATAGGTTCAGCAGTTCCTTGGCGGCATCATAGCTTTCGGG
>DNXM01000113.1 GCA_003505905.1 Oscillospiraceae bacterium | reverse complement strand
ATAGAATTAACGGTATTGATTTAAGGTTGAGTGCTCCGAACAGTGCGGTTCATTCCGATATGCTTATGTGGGATTATGATGCAAGTGCCGAGGGTTGTGCAGACCAGCTTTCAAATCTTCTGTTTATCGTTCCGCAGATTTCCGTTCGATTTGACAAGCTGCCCGATGAACATAAAAAGGTTCTGAAATTCTATCTTGATTTCATTGATGACAATAATGATGTTTTGCAGCACGGAAAGCTTGTTCCGCTTAATCCCGAAGCGTTTTATCCGGTTGTGTATGCGCAAAAGGACGGAAAGACCATTGCAGGACTATATTCTGCAAATATGTTTACTGTTCCCGACACCACAGACCGTTTAAGCGTTGTGAACGCATCTGGCAAAGAGAAAATATATATTGACTTTGCCGAGAATGATTTTATCGGCAGAAATTATGAAATATACAACTGCTTGGGCGAAACTGTTGCCGACGGCACCGTTACGGCGGTATTAAATTCGTACGATATTCCGCATAACGGAATAATCATTTTGAAATGATTAAAAAAGAACAGGAGATAAAAAATATGGAAAAAAAAGTTGTTGCTGTTGTGGGCTGCGGTCGCATCGCACGACTCTCTCACCTTCCCGCTTTTACGCAGATGGACAATGTTCGCATAAAATATGCTTGTGACATCATTCTCGGTAAAGCCGATGCCCTCAAGGCAGATTTTCCCATCATTGAGCAGACAATCGAAGATTATCAGATTGCCCTCAAAGACCCTGAGGTTGAAATTGTTTATGTTCTCACTCCAAACTATGCACACTACACTGTAGCTATGGATGCTCTGCGTGCAGGCAAACACGTTTTCTGCGAAAAGCCCGTAACCGTTAACTTCGCTCTTTCAAAAGAGATGGCAGACGAAGCAAACAAACAGGGCAAAATGCTTAATATCGGAGTATGCAACCGTTTCCACAAGTCCGTTGAAATGTTGGCTGAAATGAACAAGGAAGGAAAGTTCGGTAACATTTATCACGTTTACTGTTCATTCCGTTGCTTCCGTTCCATTCCCGGTCTCGGCGGTGCATTCACCACAAAATCGCAATCCGGCGGTGGTGTTCTGATTGACTGGGGCATTCATTACTTCGATTTAATTTTATATATTCTCGGCTCACCCGAGCTTAAAACACTCACCTGCAACTGCTACAACGAAATGGCAAAGGATATGAAATCCTACAAGTACACAGGGATGTGGGCGGAGGATACCTCCGATATCGAAAACGGCATAAACGATGTTGACGACTGCGTAACAGGCTTTATCCGCACCGATAAAGCAAGCATCTCATTCAACGGTGCTTGGGCACAAAATATTGAAAAACAGGATTCCTTCATTGACTTTTTGGGCGATAAAGGCGGTGCCCGTCTTGATTATTGCGGTCACTTTTCTTTTACCGACGGCGCAACCTTGGAAACGATTCGTCCGGATTACGAAATTCCCGATATGTATGTTAAGGAAGACCGTGCATTTATCGAATCAATAGAAACAGGAATTAAAAACCGCAGTCACATTGATAACATTCTGAACAGTATGCTGTTACTGGATAGTTTATATCGTTCTGCTGACGAGGGAAAAGAAATTGCTTTGGATTGAAAAGCAATCAAAAAATCGGAGGATTTATGATTATGGAAAAATATGCAAGATTCAAATATATGCCCTGCTTGCCATTAGGCAAAGACGGTAAAAGAGTAACGGCATCAAGAGAGCATATTGATATTTCAAAGAACGCCGCCGCAGAGGGTATTGTTCTGCTTAAAAATACAGATAACGCTCTGCCACTCCAAAAGGGCGAAAAAATTGCCCTTTTCGGCAAAGCAACCATTGAATATGTTAAAGGCGGCGGCGGAAGCGGTGATGTTAACTGTCCGTATATTTCCGGCATATATGACGGCTTTGCAGAGAAAGAGGAAAAAGGACTTGTTAAGGTTTTTATGCCTCTTATCGACTTTTACAAGGACTATGTTAAGAATGCGCAGAAATGTGTACTTACAGAAGAGCAGATTAGTGCCAACTGGGCTGTTGTTAATAATATGGAATTTTGTCAGAAGCGTGACGATATGACCTACGATACCTTTGCCGGTATGCACGTTAAGGAAACTTCCGTTCCCGATGAATTGATTCAATCGGCCGCCGAAAACAGCACGACCGCAATATTCACCTTGAGCAGATTTTCTGCTGAGGGAACAGACCGCAGAGCAACCGGCGGTGACTATTACCTTTCCGATATTGAAAAGGACTTACTTTCAAAGCTTTGCGATAGCTTTGAAAAAGTTATTATCGTAGTAAACAGCGGTGCACAGATTTGCTGTGAGGATTTTGCACTTAACGATAAGGTTAAGGCGGTGTTGTTTGCTTGGCAGGGCGGTATGGAAGGTGGTATTGCACTTACCGATGTTTTGTGCGGTATGGTTAACCCTTCGGGTAAGCTCCCCGACACGGTTACAACCACCTATGACGCATACCCCTCAAAGGATGAAATGGCAGAGTCGTTTGATTTCTGTACCTACAGCGAGGATATTTATGTCGGTTACCGCTATTTCAACACGATTCCGCGAATGAAGAAATTCATTCGTTACCCGTTCGGCTTCGGTCTTTCCTACACTACATTCAAAATTGACGGCTTTGTTGCAGGCTGTAATTCAGATAAAATTACCGTTGCTTTCAATGTTACAAATACAGGCGATGTAGCAGGTAAGGAAGTCGTACAGATTTATTACTCCGCACCGCAGGGCAAGCTGGGTAAGCCCGCTATTGAGCTTGCCGCATACAAAAAGACAAAGCTGCTTGAACCCGGTGAGTCGCAAACACTTGCAGTTTCATTTGACATTTACACTATGGCAAGTTTTGACGATTTGGGCAAAATTTCAAAGGCATCCTATGTTCTTGAAAAGGGCACTTATGCTCTGTTTATCGGTAATTCGTCTGATAATCTCGAAAAGCTGGATTATGAATATTCAATAAATGAAGATATTATTCTTCAGATATTGAATTCATATTGCACACCCTACGAGCTGAACAAAAGACTTCTTGCCGATGGCACCTATGAAGAATTGCCCAAGGAGAAAAAAGAAGTAAAATACGCCGTGCCGAAGGTTTCGCCTTATGTTCACACCGAAACAACCATTCCGTTTGATATGGTCGGAGAAGAAATCACGCTTGAAGAATTTGCAAACCAGCTTACGGTTGAAGAGATGATTCATATTGCAGGCGGACTTCAGGCGCGAGGTGTATGCGGAACGGGTTACCTTTGTGAAGTAAACAGACTCGGCATTCCCGGGTTCCCTGCCGCAGACGGTCCTGCAGGTCTTCATCTTAACAGAAAAACAGGCGTTTCCACAACGGCATTCCCGTCATCAACCTGCCTTTGTGCCTCGTGGAATGAGGAGCTTATCTACAATGTCGGTAAGGCCGCCGCAGAAGAAATCCGTGAAAACAATATCGGCGTATGGCTTGCACCTGCTTGTAACATTCACAGAAATCCTCTTTGCGGAAGAAACTTTGAATATATGTCCGAAGACCCCGTGCTTGCCGGCAGACAGGTTGCCGCAGAAATCAAGGGTATTCAGTCGCAAAAGGTTGCAGTTTCCTTGAAGCATTTTGCCTGCAACAACAAAGAGCCTAACCGATACCGCAACAACTCGATTTTGTCCGAAAGAGCATTACGAGAAATTTACTTAAAGGTGTTTGAAATCGCTGTAAAGGAAGCAAAGCCGTTGACGATTATGTCATCCTACAACCTTATCAACGGCATCCACACATCTGAAAACTATGAGCTGCTCACAGGTATTCTCCGTGAAGAATGGGGATTTGAGGGCATTATCGAAACAGACTGGGATGTTGTAAGCGGTCATGTCGGCGAATTGCTTGCAGGCAGTAACATAAAAATGCCGCACGGTGAGCCGGATAAACTCAAAAAAGCATTTGACGACGGCATCATTACAACCGACCATCTTAAAGCAACCGCTTTGAGAATTTTGAATGTATTTGCAAAATTAGGCGAATAATTATTAGGAATCACTCAATGGATACGCTTCATAACGATAAGAATGCCGTATGCGAGTGCTAATATCATACAGGGAGAGTCGGTATATGATTTTATCACTGAAGCTGTTTTTCTATCGAGCAACCGCATTACTCCTTTCATTTTTGGAACTTATGCCTTGTCAGCTTTCAAAGCTTCCGTATATTGATGTATCAACAGGGAATATATCCGTTTTTGAAAAAAGCGGATATGCCTCAAGAGTGATGCCGTTAAGCAGCGGCGCTTTAATCGGCGGCTATGAGCAGGGCAAGGTGATAAAAACAAAAATCAGCCGTGATGATGGTAAAACATGGGAAAGCACGACCGTTGCCGCAAGTGTTGAAGGTTTGGATTGCGATAATGTAAATTTTTACGAAAAAGACGGTATCGTTTTTTTGGCATACCGAGCAATAGGCTACCGTCAAGACGGTTCTTTTTACGGTTCAATTCAAG
>DNXM01000003.1 GCA_003505905.1 Oscillospiraceae bacterium | reverse complement strand
ATGATGAAGGGCGTGCTGTTCGGTGTGCTGACGGTTGTAACCGTGTTGCCTGCATTGGTTTTGCTATGCGACAAAGCCATTCACCGCTTTTCTCACAAAAGTCTTATCCCGAACTTTTCGGGCATCAACGCATTTCTGATTAAACACAACAAAGCGTTTTCCGTCGGCTTTGTCGTGCTGATGATTCCGGCGGTGATTTTCAGCCAAAACGCAACCGTGTATTACGATATGAGCAAGGCAATGCCCGAGGATATGCCGAGCATTGTTGCATTGAAAAAGCTTAAGAGCGAATTCAATATGGCGTCTACTCACTTCATTTTAGTCGATGCCGACCTGCCGTCCGAAACGCTTGCGGCAATGAGCGACGAATTAAGCAGGGTTGACGGCATCAGTCAATGCCTTTCGCTGAACAGCTTTGTAGGTGCCTCCATTCCGTCCTCCATGATTCCCGATGACATTCGGCAAATCTGCGAAGCGGACGGAAAACAGCTCATGATGCTCAACTCCGTGTTTGCTGTGTCAAGTGACGAAGCGACCGAACAGATTGAAAGCATTCGTTCCATTGTCAGCCGCTACGATTCCTCCGCCTACATCACAGGCGAGGGTGTGCTGACGGACGACCTGATTGATGTCACCGCACGGGATTTTAAGGTGACAAGCATCATTTCGATTGTTGCCGTCGGTGTGTTGATTGCGATTTTCCTCAAGTCCGCCTCCCTGCCGTTTGTGCTTGTCGCATCCATCGAGCTTGCCATTTTGCTCAACAAAGGCTTCGCCTTCCTGCTCGGCACGGAGATGGCATTCATTTCGCCGACTATCATCGGCTGTGTTCAACTCGGCGCAACGGTGGACTATGCCATTCTGCTTTCCACCCGATTCCGTGAAGAGCTGCACAAGGGACTTAACCGAAAGGCCGCCTTGAAGAAAGCCGCCGATGAATCCGACCGCTCGATTTTTCAAAGTGCGCTCGTCTTTTTCGGCGCAACCTTCGCCGTATATCTGACCTGCGACATTGAAATAATAAAGGGGATTTGTGCCCTGCTGGCACGGGGAGCCGTCATCAGCGCAGTGATTATCATTTTCTTCCTATCCCCCGTTTTACTGTCCTGCGAAGGCTTTATCAACAAAACATCCTATCATTGGCGTAAAGGAGAGAAGCAACATGAAAATGAATAAAAGGTTGAGCGTTGCGGTTGCCGTTTTGCTGTGTGTCACGGTGCTGACACTGTCGCTCACGGCGTGCAAAAAGGGAACGAACGCACCCGATTCCGAAACAAGCGAGCCCATCGTCACCGAACAGGCAACCATGACCTACTACACCGCCGCGCCCGGTCAAGTCAAAAAGAGTGAAACCGTCTATGTCAATTTGGATGAAAGCGGCGCCGTCAAAAGCACCGTCGTGTCCGATTGGCTTCACACGGACAAAGCGTGCGTCAAGGTGACCGACAAAAGCGATTTACAAAACATCGTCAACATCAAAAGCGCCGTCAATCCCATTGCGGAAAACGACTCGCTGATTTGGCACATGGATTCCACCGACCTTTACTATCGGGGCACAAGCAATAAAAAGCTGCCCGTTGATATTTCGGTCAAATACTATTTGGACGGCAAAGAAATTACCGCAGACAAAATCGCCGGTCAAAGCGGAAAAGCCGAAGTGCGCATCGAAGCCAAGAACAACATCGGCCGAAAAGTCAAAATCGACGGCAAAGAGCAAACGGTTTACAGCCCGTTCCTGCTCGTAGGCGGCATGATTCTGCCGGAGGACAAATATTCCGCCGTCACGGTGGAAAACGGAAAATCCATCGGGGACGGCAGCAAGGAAATCGTTGTGTTTCTCGGTGCGCCGGGCATGAATCAAACGCTTCGGTTGGATTCGCTTGACCTCGGGTCTTTGAAGTTGAATTTTGCCGAAACCTTTTCCGTCAAAGCCGATGTCAGGGACTTTGAGCTGGGCAACCTCTATTTTGCCGTTCTGCCGCTTTCCACACTCATCACCGACATGGAAATCCCCGAAACCGTCGACGACATTCGGGATACGCTTGAAACGCTCAACAGTTTACAGGAAGCTCTTTCCGCCGTCAACCCGTCAAAGCTGATTGAAGCCCTCGTCGGAAGCGGCGACAAAATCAAAGAATTCACAAGCATGATTTCCGATGCCGTCAAGCTGTATCAAAGCAACAAAGCACTGCTCACCGTGTTGCCGAAATATCTGACAGAGGAAAACATCACGGCATTAACAAAGCTTTTGAGCGACTTGGACAATGCCAACCTCGCCGAAGTGCAAAAGCTGCTCTCCAACCCCGTTCTGCTCAGCTTTTTCAAGGGTCTGCCCGAATTGGCAAAGGATTTGAACGCCGTTATGCCGATTGTCGAACAGTTCCGCACCGACATGGAAAACCCCGAAATCAAAGCCGCTTTGGAAGCCCTGCCCGAAACACTCAACCAATTATCCGCCCTGCAAACCAAAATCAACGAAAACCGTGAAATGATTGACACGCTCGCCAATCTCCTCAGTGAAGAGAATTTGAATAAGATTAACAAGGTACTTGCCTCGGCGGACACTGACCGCATTGCCGACACCTTGAGCGACTACGGCGCTTTGGCGGAGCATTCCGACACGCTCATCGCCTCGCTTTCCGCCATGCTTGCCCCGGAAAGCGCATACGAAATCTATACGCAGGCCGATGCCGACGCCGCCACCTCGGTCATGTTTATTTACCAAACACCGAGCATAGCAAAAGCATCTAAATAACAATGTGGATTATTGTTTAATATGCACAATGACTTTCTTTGCCGCCTGTGATATAATTCTGTTGAATAAATTGTGGAGGCGTTCGCCATGAAAGCAATCAATAAAATCATTTCCGTCGCTTTATCCCTCGCCGTTGTTGCGGGGTTGTTTGTCACCAACGCTTTTGCCGCCGGCACCCGCATGGGTGATGTGGACTTTAACGGCAGTGTTGATGTAGAAGATGCTCTCATTATTCTTTCATCTGTTTCGGGCGAAAAGACGCTGTCCGTTGAGCAAAGAGCCGTTGCCGATGTTTCCTATGACGGCAAAATCAATTCGGTTGATGCGCTTCGCATTCTGCTTTTCGTTTCCAATCAAATTTCCTCACTCGACCAAGTCGGCGGTGAAGAGGGCGACGACATCATCCTTTAATCGTCATTCTCACCCCTTGTGTTTTGCCGTGTGCTACAAACGCAAGATATGGTAGCTGCAAAAAAATCCAAACCGAATAGCAAAAAAAGCTTGACCTGACCCTCTTACTGTGGTATACTTTCTGTACCTCTGTAAGAGGGTTATTTTTTTGTGCCCTTTTTTGAGGGAGGCAATTTGAATTGGAGGTGCCGAATTATGGCCGGAGACGCAAGAGTCAAAGTCACTCTCTCCTGCACTGAGTGCAAACAGCGCAACTACAACACAATGAAAAACAAAAAGAACACACCCGACAAGTTGGAGATGAACAAGTATTGCAGATTCTGCAAGAAGCACACGCTCCACAAAGAAACCAAGTAAGCGGGAGGTAACAACATGGCAAAGGATCAAAACTCCGAGGCAGCAAAAAAGGTTGCCGATGCCGAGAAATCCTCAAAGAAGAAGACCACCGGTAAGGACGGTCAGCCGAATGTATTTGCCCGCTTGATCAAGAAGATCGGCCAGTTCTTCAAAGATCTCAAGGGTGAAAACAAAAAAATCATTTGGCCCAACGCCAAAACCGTATGGAAGAGCACCGGCGTCGTTATCGCCTGTGTCCTTGTCGTCGGTATCGGCATTTGGCTTGTTGATTTCGGTCTTTCAAAGGGCATCGATGTTGTCCTCGGCATCAACACCGAGGAAACCACAACGGTTGCTGCCGAAGCGCAGGCAGAAGACAGCGGTGTTGTCGTAACGGAAGCAGTGACGGAAGCTGCGGAATAATTCCGCTTGAAAACGCTTTCTCAAACTATACTTCACGGAGGACGACACAATGGCTGACGATGCAAGATGGTATGTAATCCATACCTATTCGGGCTACGAAAACAAAGTAGCCGACAGTATCCTGAAAATTGTCGAAAACCGCAGTATGCAGGATTTGATTTTAGATGTCAAAATCCCGACGGAAATCGTTACCGAAATCCGTGAGGACAAAAGCACACACGAGGTGGAGCGCAAGATTTTCCCCGGTTATGTGCTGGTCAAGCTTGCTGTTGATTACGACGATGAAGGTCAGGCAAAAATGACGGACGAAACTTGGTATGTCATCCGCAACACGCGCGGTGTCACCAGCTTTGTCGGTCCCGAGAGCAAGCCTGTTCCTCTCACCGAGGAAGAAGTTCTCAAGCTCGGCGTTGAAAAGCGCACCATCGAGGTCAGCTATGAAGTGGGCGACACCGTCAACATCATGGACGGCATCATGGACGGCTTCTCGGGCGTCGTTCAGGAAATCGACCTGGACAACAACATGGTCAAGGTTACGGTTTCCGCATTTTTCGGCAGAGAAACATTGGTTGAGCTTGAGCTTGACCAGGTTGAACCTGTCACAGATTAAGGTAACAAGGGGTATTTACCCGTGTTATGGGGCTGTCACAGTCCCGTGGGAGAAGCAAAAATTTTCCATTGCTTCGCTCAACCACAATTTTGGAGGTGCAAATTAAATGGCTCAGAAGGTAGTCGGCTTTGTAAAGCTGCAAATCCCTGCCGGCAAGGCAACACCGGCGCCCCCCGTTGGACCCGCACTTGGTCAGCATGGTCTTAACATCATGGCCTTCACCAAGGAATTCAACGAGAGAACAAAGAACGACATCGGACTTATTATCCCTGTCGTCATCACCGTTTATGCTGATCACACATTCAGCTTCGTAACCAAGACTCCCCCCGCTGCTGTTCTTATCAAGAAGGCTTGCGGCATCGAGAGCGGTTCGGGCGTACCGAACAAGACCAAGGTTGCAAACATAACCGGTGAGCAGATCAGAAAAATCGCAGAACAGAAAATGCCCGACCTGAACGCAGCAAGTATCGAAACAGCGATGAGCATGATCGCCGGTACTGCACGCAGCATGGGTATTACTGTTTCCGACTAATGCTCCCGGGTGGGAGGAAAATCCGATTTAACCACTCTATAGGGAGGTAAACTAATGAAACACGGTAAAAAATATGTTGAGAGCGCAAAGCTCATCGACAAAACAAAGCTCTATGAGCCGGCAGAGGCTCTTGATATCGCCGTAAAAGGCGCAAAAGCAAAGTTCGACGAAACGGTTGAAGTTCACATTCGTTTGGGTGTTGACTCCCGTCACGCTGACCAGCAGGTCAGAGGCGCTGTCGTTCTTCCCAACGGCACCGGTAAAAAGGTTCGTGTCGCCGTATTCGCAAAGGGCGATGATGCAAAGGCAGCAGAAGCAGCCGGTGCAGAAGTCGTCGGTGCAGAAGACCTCGTTGCAAAAATCCAGGGCGAAGGCTTCATGGATTTCGATGTCGCCATCGCAGCACCCAACATGATGGGTCTTGTCGGTCGTCTCGGTAAGGTTCTCGGTCCTAAGGGACTTATGCCGTCTCCGAAGGCCGGCACCGTTACGCCGAACATTGCTCAGGCCGTCAAGGACGCCAAGGCCGGTAAGATCGAGTACC
>DNXM01000214.1:7714-7964 GCA_003505905.1 Oscillospiraceae bacterium | reverse complement strand
TTTTTTGACAAAATGAAAAAAGCTCACATTTCAATATTGGAATGTGAGCTTTTGAAAATAATATACAATTATGCGTTAAACTGTTCTACAACGCTGCGGAAGGTGTTGGCGATGGTTTCCTGCGAAGAGAAGCCCATGCCGTTGGTTTCGTGATAATGGTTGTCACCGAAACGGTCTTTATAGCCGTTCAAATACGGCTGTGTCGGGTTCAAAACAAAATCGTTTGGCGGAACAACATAGCCCGTCATAT
>DNXM01000214.1:7111-7674 GCA_003505905.1 Oscillospiraceae bacterium | reverse complement strand
GTTGGTTACGCCGAACACAATCATATTATGGTCATTCGCAATGTCGGCGAGCGGCTCGGGGTTGATTTCGGGGCCTTTGCCCGTGGTGGATTTTTCCGCCGGCTCATAGCCGCCGAATACAGTGCTGACAAAGTTTTCACCGGGCAAAAGCAAAATCTTTTGGTCGCCGAAAGTCATGTAAGTCATTTCCGTCATCATGGCAATGCCGATGTCACTCTTGTCGGTCGGATAAGCCTTAAAGCTCATAACACCCTTGGAAGCAAGGAGCGTCAAAACATAGTTGCCGACCGGATAATAGAACGGCTGACGAAGCACCTTCATCTTCGGCTCAAGCTCACGGTCGTTGTCGACTTTCTGCACGGCATCCGCCAGCATTGCGCCCTGCATCTTCACGCAGGTCAACGGGTCTTCGTCAAGCTTTGCGGCATCCATACCGCCGATAGCACCGACACCGAACAAAACGTTTGCACCGCTCTGTGCCGAAATCTGCTCACGCATAAAATACGGATATTCGCCGCTGAGCTTGCGGTTCGCTCCGCCGAGAGAGTTGGGATGTCCGCCGT
>DNXM01000214.1:5714-7038 GCA_003505905.1 Oscillospiraceae bacterium | reverse complement strand
AGAGTTGGGATGTCCGCCGAAATTCATAATCCAAGTTTCGTTGCCGCCGTCTGCCGGAACAAAACGGATGCGGGAAAGAATTTCGTGCTTTTCGGGGAAATGGCGCTTGGTGAACAAGCCATCCTTCACTTCAATGCTACCGCTGTAAAGCTTGCCTGCCTTGCGGTTGGCGTAGGCTTCCTCGCTCGCCTTAACCGCCATATCGAAAATGAGCTGCATATATTCGGGGTCTTTGCCGTCTGACGGAATGCTCAAAAACGGTTTGCCCCAGTAGCCGATGGTATCCAAGCCGGAATGGCTATGCGTGCAGCTGATGTTGATTGCCTTACAGCCCTTGATTTTGTCGGACTTCATAATCATGTCACGCATTATTTGGTCTTCGATGTTGGTGAAACCGACACAGTCGGCGCTCAGCCACAAAATGCCTTCATCGCCGCCGCAATCCATCCACACAGCGTGCATATACACATCACTGATTACACCATCCATCACATGACCCGAGCCGTGACCGGCAATGTAATAGGTCTTGCCCTTGGTGAGGTCTGGCATGATTTTTTCACGGGCAAAGCCGACACGGTAGGTGTCGCCCGCAATGGTAAACGGCTTTTCTTTTGGAATTTCGGGCGCAACCGCACCGCTTTTTTTGACTTTTTTGCCGTAATTCTTTGTGATTTTGACAATTCCCTTGGAAACAAGGTCCATAATATCCATGGAACACAATCCCCTTTCTTGCAGAAATTCTGCCTACTATTCCGTTTCATCTTACCATATTCACGCTTTTTTTGCAACAACCGACCGACACCTTGTCTGTAAATTCACAATTTCGACACAAAAAAGGAGCCTGCAAGCAAGCCCCTTTTCGCATTATCCGATTAAGTTTTCATCGCCCGGCTCGGTCATGCTTTCATCCACATTTTCGCCCGAAAGCTCTCCCTGCGGTGTTTCGCTGAAATACGCCTTTCCGTCCACCGTTAAGTTGATTGTACCGTATTGGGTCGGATTCAGCTCGTTTTCCCGGGAAATAACCCGTTGTGCCAAGGTAAGCTTGCGTTCCAAGCCGCTGAGCGTACCGATTTGCAGCTTCAGGCGTGCATCATAGGTAACAATCACATCGCTGATGTTCGTAAGATTCATCGAGGTGATTTTATCAATCGACGCACTTGCTAAACTCTTGCCGAGCAAAAGCACTTTTTCAAGCGAGATATCACCGCCGAAAACTGCCGTTGTGCCGGGAACGGGGTTATCCACCACCGCATTGAGAATAACGATATACTTGATGGCGTTTTCTCCCGACGCAATTTCAAGAACTTTGCCGTCTTCATTG
>DNXM01000214.1:3056-5675 GCA_003505905.1 Oscillospiraceae bacterium | reverse complement strand
CTGCTCCCCGTACAGAACGGCGTATTTGCCCGTTGTTTCCGTCACCGTAATCGTCACTTTTCCCGAAACGGAACGCTTCACTTCGGCGTGGTCGATATAGGGCAGTGCCTTTGAGAGCGTATCGCTGACACGCTCCGCCTTACAGCGAATAATGTTTTCCCCTTGCTCCAAACCGGACGCTGCAGCAACCTGCTTATTCGGGTAATAGCCGGAACCAACCACATTGATTTCACGAATCGGGAATAGAACAGTCAAGCTCAAAGCAATCAAAACGCCGACCACAAACAAGGCAATTCCCGCATAGCTGACAATTCGCTTGAGCTTGGTCTGCTTGCGGCGCTGTGCCGTGTGCATTCGGTTTTCTTCGCTTTTGGTTCGGCTTGTGGCCTGCGGCGGCTGTCGCATCGGATTGCGGTGTCTGTGCGGCGCATTCTGCTGCGGCATACGCTGATTCAATTCTTTTTGCCTGATGGACGAAAGCTCCGACTCGGGCTTCGGACGCCTGCTCTTTTTCTGCGGCTGTTTCGGCTTCGGAGTATTCGGGACAGGCGCAGACTGCCGCTGTTGCGGCAACTTTTTTTGAGGGGCTTTTTTGCCCTTCGGTGAATTTCCCGCCGGCGTTTGCTTTTTCGGACGCTGTGTAAAATTATCAAACGAATAGGATGACCCGTCGGAAGAAACACTTCGTGTATATCCGTCGCTGTTATCGCCTAAATTAAATTTGCTGTCGTGCTCGGACATACCGAATCCCTGTGCAAAGCAACGCCTTGCAGCTTCCTTTCTTTTAGTGTCGTTTGATGACTGCACCCAACGAGGTCAATACACCCTCAAGGTTTTCGTACCCACGGTCAATAAAATGAACCGCCGAAATGCGGCTGACGCCCTCTGCGCCGAGTGCCGCTGTAACAAGGGCGCTTCCGCCACGCAAATCGGGCGAAGCCGTGTCGGCACAATGCAGCCGTTCAACCCCTTGTATAACGGCAATTCGCCCTTCGATTTGTATATCGGCGCCCATTTTAATCAGTTGCGTAATGTATTTGAAGCGACTTTCAAAAATGTTTTCTACCACCAAGCTCGTTCCGTCCGAAGCGCAGAGCATGGCGACAAAAGCCGACTGCGAGTCGGTCGGAAAGCCGGGATAAGGCATCGTCCGCACCATGCCGAAACCCTTGAGCCGTTTCGGAGAGGAAAAGAGAATTTCACCCTTTTTCGTTTCCACCTTGCATCCTGATTTTTCAAACGGCGCAATTAACGGCATAATGCAATTGGGTTCCAGCCCTTTCACCGTCAAGCTTCCGCCCGTCACGGCACAGGATGTCATATAGGTAACCGCCGCAATACGGTCGCCCGATACGGTGTCCTCGCACCCGTGAAGGCACGAAACGCCCTCTATTTCAAGAATACCCTCGCCTGCGCCGAATATTTTGGCACCGCAGCGGTTGAGAAAATTTGCCAAATCAACAATTTCGGGTTCTCTTGCCGCATTGATAATGCGTGTTTTTCCCACAGCGACCGAAGCCGCAAGCAAGAGATTTTCGGTTGCGCCCACGCTCGGAAACGAAAGCACAACGGTTGCACCCCGTAAACCGTTCGGACAGGAACAGTGAATTCGTGAGCCATCCTCTTCAAAAACCGCACCGAGTGCTTTCAGCGTTTCAATATGTAGGTCAATCGGTCGCAAACCGATTTCGCATCCACCCGGGGAGGACACCTCCGCTTGCCCGAAGCGACCCAGCAATGCGCCCAAAAACACAATGGAAGAGCGCATCTCCCGCATCATTTCATCCGCTATGCAATATCGGTCTGCCGAAGCGGAATCAATCACGGCAGTGTTCTCCGAAAAGGAGGTTTGACAGCCGAAACCGTTCAAAATCTGCAATGCCGACTGAATATCGGTCAAATTCGGGCAGTGGTACAGGCAGGTTTTCCCCTGAACAAGCACGCTTGCTGCCAAAAGCGGCAATGCACCGTTCTTTGACCCCTGCACCGTCAATTCGCCTTGAAGACGGTGTCCGCCCTCGACCGTAAAGCTTCCCATTGCTTCCACCCTTTCCCCTGTTCGACTATTGCCATCATATGCAGGAGAAAGGTAACGGGTTACTTCGAAATTCGATCCAACACTTCCACAATGCGCTTGGGCGCATCCACAACCGCCATTCGTGCGGCGGCTTTTCCCATTTGATTCAGCTTACCCGGACTTTCGAGCAAGGTATCCAGATGCTGCATCAGCACAGCCGGTGTCAAATCTTTTTCTCGAATAATAATCGCCGCACCGTTATCCGCCAACGCTTTTGCGTTGTGGTACTGATGGTCTTCCGTCGCAAACGGATACGGGATGAGAATGGAAGGCTTGCCGAGAGCCTGAAATTCACTCAACGAGCTTGCGCCGGCACGGCAAATCACCAAATCCGCCGCAGGCAGACAACGCTGCATATCGTCCACATAATCACGAATGACCACATGGCGGTCATTCAAATCAACCCCTTTTTCCGCAAGAAGCTTCGGAAAATCAGGATAGCCTTTGCCGGTTGCGTGCATAAACACGCAATTCTTTTTCTGCCAGCGGCTTGCAATCACTTCCAACATAGCATCATTGATTGCTTTTGCTCCCAAGCTTCG
>DNXM01000214.1:2327-2961 GCA_003505905.1 Oscillospiraceae bacterium | reverse complement strand
GCCGAGCTCGCTTCGGCAAACATCACGGTCTGCTGTCAAAAGCTCCCCTCGAATGGGAAGACCCGTCACGATAACGGGGTTTTTCGGCTGCATATGCTCTGCCGCCTGCTCGGCGGTCAACATCACGGCATCGACCATTTTGGCAAGCGCTTTGTTGGTAACACCGGGAAAAGCGTTTTGTTCGTGAATGGCGGTCGGAATCCCGAGCTTTGCCGCTTCACGAACCACCGGTCCGCTGACATAGCCGCCAAAGCCGATAACCACATTGGGAGCGAAGTTTTTGATAATTTTTTTAGCTTGCATGGTCGAGGTCAGCAAGTGACTTGCGGTTTTTATATTCTGTTTGATTCCGTTCCAATTCCAAATGCGGTTAAAGCCGCTGATTTGAATGGTCGCAAAATCATAACCTGCCGCCGGAACGAGCTTTGCTTCCATTTTATCCGGGGTACCGATAAACAAAATTTTACAATCGGGATACTGCCGTTTGACCTCGCCGGCAACCGCAAGTGCCGGGTTGATATGACCGCCCGTTCCCCCTGCGGCAAATATGATTTTTTTACCGTTGAGCATGAGCCTTCCTCCAAACTTATTTCTTATCCACATCCGAATAGCGTGAAACGGATAAAACCATACC
>DNXM01000214.1:0-2275 GCA_003505905.1 Oscillospiraceae bacterium | reverse complement strand
AGCATCACCAACGATGTGCCGCCGTAACTAAAAAACGGAAGACTGATTCCCGTGTTCGGCATGGTATCCGTTACAACGAAAATGTTCAAAACCGTTTGCAAACCGACTTGAATAACCATGCCCATTGCTACCGCCGCACCGAAGCGACTGCGGCATCTCAAGGCAATCACAAAGCCTCGCCAAACCAAAAGCGCAAACAAAATCAAAACAATTACCGCACCGACAAAACCGAGTTCTTCGCAAACAATCGCAAAAATGAAGTCGTTTTGCGGCTCGGAAACATACATATGCTTCTGCTTCGATTCACCCAAGCCCTGCCCGAGCAAACCGCCCGAACCGATGGCGTAGAGGGATTGATTGGTCTGCCAGCGGGCACCCTTCGGGTCGTAATCCTTATCTAACCATGCCACAATGCGGTCGCCCATATAATCCTTCAGCAGGTCGGGCTTCAGTGCAAAGAAAATGACAGCTAATACGGCTAACACACCAAGGGCAATAAACCACCGTTTATCCAAACCGCCGATAAACAGCATTATCACGGATAATACGGCAATCAGAATTGCGCCGGAAAGGTGGTTTTCCAAATAAACCAAGCCGGCAAACATTCCGGAAAGCAAAACAAAACCGAGCTGTAATTTGAAATTATGCTTGAGTCGGTTTTGCCATTTTTCGCAAGCCCAAGCATAAAACAAAACGATGGATGCCTTGGCGATTTCCGAGGGCTGAAAGGTGACAAATCTCAAATCAATCCAGCGCTTAAATCCCGCCTTGTATTCCGGCAAAAACAACACGGCAACCAACAGCAAAAACGATACGCCGATGGCAAGCAATGACCAATAACGAAAACAGGAAAAATCAACCTTTGAAATGAACAGCATGAGCAATATGCCGCCGACGGCAAACGCCGCCTGACGAGAAATGAAGTACAGGCTGTTTCCCTTGTCATAATACGCATAAGAATAGCTTGCCGAAAAAAGCATGATTAAGCCGAAGGTAAGCAAAGTGAGAACAATCAACAAAAAGAACACATCTATATTGCCCTTTGATAATCTGAACAAGGGCGATTGCACTTTGGGCCTTAATTGCTTAACCATACCGATTCCTCCGAATACATTATATTACTGCGCCCGACCGAACCAAACGAGCAAAGCGCCGACGGCACCGCCGATAATATTCACCAAAGAGAACACAATCACGATTTTTTTCTCTTTCCAACCGCTCATTTCAAAATGGTGGTGAATCGGTGCCATTTTGAAAATGCGTTTACCGTGCGTTGCTTTGAAGTAACCGATTTGAATAACATCGGAAAGTCCCTCAATGAAATAGATAATTCCGACGGGGAGCAAAATGAGCGGACAATCCAAGGCATAAGCCAACGCCACAACCAAGCCGCCCAAGAACATTGAACCGGTGTCGCCCATGAACACCTTTGCGGGATTCCAGTTCCAAACAATAAAACCGGCGCACGCACCGACAAGACCTGCGCTGACAACGCCGGCACCCATGTTGTTGCGCATAAAAGCAATCACGAGGAACGAAACGGCGGATGTGAGGGTAACCGATGAGCAAAGCCCGTCGATTCCGTCGGTGAAGTTCACGGCATTCGTCGTGCCGTAAATGATACAAATACCCAAAAGGAAAAAGAATATGCCCAAATCACCCGTTACGCCGTAGAACGGAATAAACATCCATGTGTTGCCCGAAAGGTAAAGGCTGAACAGATAAGCCAAAATAATCACGGTCTGAATCACGGTTTTTTGCAAAATCGTCAAACCGAGGTTACGCTTTTTGACGACTTTGATGTAATCATCCGCAAAGCCGACCAAGCCAAGCGAAAGTGCCATGAGCAAGCCCGAAATCAGCTTGGTATACATCTGCATTTTGTTCAAAGAGTCGCCGCCGATAAGGTCGCCGCCCAGCACTTTGTCAATCACAAACACGGCAACAAGCGCCACGGTAAGACCGACGATAAACATGATACCACCCATCGTGGGAGTACCCTGTTTTTTCTTGTGCCAGCTCGGTCCGATATCCAAAATCGTCTGACCGAATTTCAGCTTGTGAAGCCACGGAATCATAACATAGCCCAGCAAAGCCGTCACACCGAAGGCAACGACCGCTGCAAGAATCAAAGCGAGATATGTGTTCATTTTATTACGACCTTTCGCTGTTTCACTTTATTTTTTGAGTAAATTGCGAACAATTTCACGCTCATCGTAGTGAATTTTGCCCGTGTTCAAAATTTGATAGGTTTCGTGTCCCTTGCCGGCAAGCA
>DNXM01000047.1 GCA_003505905.1 Oscillospiraceae bacterium | reverse complement strand
ATTACGGCTGAACCGTGAACGGGTGCGACTCGCTTTCGTGCTCAATCAAAATAAAATTGTTCCGTTTGGCGTAGGCATAGCGCATTTCGAAGATCTCAAGCGCATCGTCAAGGGGAATGTAAAGCTGCTCTCTCATGCCACGGTAAACGGGGTGCTTTAATTCATAGTCGCCACGGTTGGTTTCAACCTTGGTGCTGTTTTCGGTGAACAAGCCCGAATGATTATACGCCGCTAAATACACCTGCCCTTTACGCTTTTCGGCAACGGCGCCGAAGTAGCTGAACAAAACGGCAAGCGGAGCGTACCAAATGCCGTCCTTGCATTCGCAGTAATTATCCGTCTGGCAAAGTCCCAAATCCGCACCCTTGTACATCATGCGTGTGCGGTTGTATCGGGGCGCCAAGGCATACGGCTCAATCACATCACGCTCTCGGTCAATGACACATTTGTCGGCAATGCGTCCGTCCTCGAGCATACAGGTGATTGTCATCTTTTTGCCCTCGATTTCCACAATCGCAATCATGGATGTCGGCTCTTCCATGGTGTAAAAGGCACTGTGCCACACCTTTTGCATGGAGCGTGTGCCGGGCGGATTTTGGTTGGAGTTGCCGAGGGTGAGATGAACGGTGCCTTTCGACGGCTGTTCAAACAATTCCTCTCGACGACGGGGGAAGCTCCTGCCGAACGAATGCTCGTGACCCGAAATCATCAAGTTGAGCATTTCAACGCTTTCGGTCATAACGGGATAAATGTCATAGTTTTGCAGGTTGTTGCCCGTGTAACAAACGGGGAAATGATAAGTACCGATTTTCCAAGTTTTGTCGCAGGCTTCCAAGTCTTTTTTCAGCCACTCATTGACTTCTTCAGGAGCATTCACACCCAAAACGCAAAAGTGTGTGTCGGCATAGTCAAAGGTGTAGTTTTCCGTTTCCCATCCCTGCGGGCCGTTGAACGGATAGCTGCCCTTGAACTGCTTGCAAAAATACTCGGCAGGCTCGGCGTAGTAGCGTCCCTCGCCCTTTGCGTAATCACGGAAGCCTCGGTTGTCGTGGTTTCCGATGGTCATCATAATCGGCAAATGCTCAGCGATGCCGACAAGGCCGCTGAATGCACCGTTCCATTGCACCTCATGCTGTCCGCAGTCGGTGTTGTCACCGGCGGTGAGCAGAAATGCGGTGTCGGGGTTTTCCTGCAAAAAGTGGTTGAGAATTTCATTAAAGTGCGAATAGTCGGGGCAGTCGAACGGGTGTCCTTTTTGTTGGTCGGATACGCAGAGGAACTTGAATTTTTCCACTTTTTCTGCCTGGGTTGTGAAATAATACTCCGCACTGCGGTGCGTGCCGTTTCCGCAGGTGTAGCGGTAGCGTGTGCCGGGCTTCAAGTCGGTTAAGTGCGCCCAAAAAATGTTGCTGATGTCAATGTCACTTTCGAATGTTTCGTGCACGGCTGCGGTGCGCATCGTTTCACTGCCGCCGTCCTCACGGTATTCGACATAGCCATCGGTTACGCTGATGTCGGTGCGCCATGTTACCGCCATGCAGGTGCGTGCGTCGCCGTTGAACGAAATCATAATGTGGTCGGGCTGCGGTGTTGACCCACGAACGGGCTTTTGTTTTTCGGTCATACAGTTGTGCCACCTTTCGCAAAAAAATACACGGTCATTATATTCCATTTTTGCGGGTGTTTCAATACTTTGTCCTTTTTTCGTTCGTCAGCACCGCATTTTGTATATATTGTCTAACATTTTTGCAAAATCTTTTATCAATGTGACACTTGTATTCTACTTATATTATATTATAATATTCTTGTAATTTTGTGTCCGTTCATCAATCGAACGGAGGAAAGGAAATTCATTATGGATAAAAAACTGAAGGTCGGTATTATCGGCTGCGGCGGCATTGCCAACGGCAAGCATATGCCCGCCATTTCGAAAATCCCCGAGGCAGAGATGGTTGCATTTTGCGACATTATTCCGGAGAAGGCAGAAGCCGCAAAAGAAAAGTTCGGCACAGCCGATGCAAAGGTTTACGAGGATTATAAAGAACTGCTCAAGGATGAGAGCATTGATGTCATCCATGTCTGCACACCGAACCGTTCCCACAGTTTTATTACCATTGATTCGTTGGAAGCCGGCAAACACGTTATGTGCGAAAAGCCCATGGCAAAGACTTATGCCGAAGCCAAGGCAATGTGCGATGCCGCACAGAGAACCGGCAAGAAGCTGACCATCGGTTACCAGCAGCGTTGGAGAAAGGACATGATGTACCTCAAGGAGCGTTGCGAAGAAGGCTTCTTGGGCGAAATCTATTTTGCCAAGGCGCACGCACTGCGTCGTCGAGCCGTTCCGACTTGGGGCGTTTTCCTCAACGAGTTTGAGCAGGGCGGCGGTCCGTTGATTGACATCGGCACCCATGCTCTTGACCTGACCCTTTATATGATGGATAACTACAAGCCCAAGATGGTTGTTGGCACAACCTTCAAAAAGCTGGGCGATGAAAAACGCTCTGCCAACGCATGGGGTGATTGGGATCCCGAAAAGTTCACGGTGGAAGATTCCGCTTTCGGCTTTATTGTCATGGAAAACGGCGCCACCATTCAGTTGGAATCAAGCTGGGCATTGAACATTGCCGAACCCCGTGAAGCAACCTGTACTCTTTGCGGTGACAAAGCCGGTGCCGATGCGTTCAATGAGCTTCGCTTCAACTATGTCAAGAACGGCCGTCAGGTCATTGAAACGCCTTCCTTTGATGCAGGCGGTGCCGCCTTCTTCGAGGGTTCCGGTTGTGAAGCACCCCACGAAATCGAAGCAAGAGTTTGGTACGACGCCATTTTGAACGATACACCCGTCAAGACCAAGCCCGAGCAGGCTCTCGTTGTCACGCAGATTCTCGAAGCCATCTATGAATCTGCCAAGACCGGCAAGCCTGTCTACCTGAACGAGAACAACTAATTTCAGCGGAGGAAAGAACATGAAAATTGCAGTACAGCTTTACAGCGTGCGTGACCATATCCAAAACGGCGATGATTTGCTCAAGGTGCTCGGCGAAGTGAAAGCGTTGGGCTATGAGGGCGTTGAGTTTGCCGGCTATTTCGGCTTGGAGCCCGAGGTGATTAAAGCAAGATTGGATGAGCTTGGTTTGACGGCTGTCGGTACGCACATCGGCGTGGATGATTATTTGCCCGAGAACATCGACAAAACGATTGCAACCGCTAAAACGCTCGGCATGAAGAACAGCGGTGTTGGCGGCGGTCCCATCGGCACGCCTGAAGAATTGATGGCAACAGCCGGCAAAATGGGCTACGGCTTTGTCAAAGCCGCCAAAGAAGGCATCACGGTTTATTTTCATAACCATACCCGTGAATTTGAAGAGGTCGGCGGTATTCAACCCGTTGATTTGCTGAAAAATGTCTGTGCATTAGAAGTAGATACCTATTGGAGCTTCTGTGCCGGTGTGGACAACTACAAATTCATCACCGAAAACAAAGATAAGATTTGCCTGCTCCATGTTAAAGACGGTGTGGATCATCATCCCTGCGCCTTGGGTGAGGGTCAATGTGATGTTGCCGCTGTGGTAAAGGCCGCCAAAGATAACGGTATTGAGTGGCTTGTGGTTGAAAACGATGACCCGACCCCGAATGGTTTGGACGACATCGGCAGAAGCATAAAATATCTGAAGACGCTCATCGGTTAAGGAGGAACAACATGAAAATCGGTGTTATCACAAACCTCTTGGGTAATCTTCCGCTCGAGCAGGCGTTAGAGTATTTCTCCTCAAAGGGAATCGAAATGGTTGAAATCGGCTGCGGCGGTTATCCGGGCGATGCGCACGCAAAGCCGTCGGAGCTGTTGGCTGATGACAAAAAGTGCGAAGAATTCAAAGCGTTGCTCAAAAAGTACAATGTTGAAATCAGCGCATTGAGCTGTCACGGTAATCCCGTTCACCCCAACAAAGAAACCGCAAAAATGTATGATGATGCCATGCGCAACACCATCCTGTTGGCGGAAAAACTCGGCATTCATCAAATCAATACATTTTCGGGCTGCCCCGGTGACTGTGAAACTTCAAAATATCCCAACTGGGTCACCTGTCCGTGGCCGGATGACTTCGGTGCCATCCTCAAATGGCAGTGGGATGAGGTTTTGATTCCCTATTGGAAAGATATGGTTGCATTTGCCAAGGCACACGGCGTCAACAAAATTGCGTTGGAAATGCACCCGGGTTTCTGCGTTTACAACACGGAAAGCCTGCTCAAGCTCCGTGAAGCGGTCGGCCCCGAAATCGGTGCCAACTTTGACCCGAGCCATTTGATTTGGCAGGGCATTGACCCGGTTGCGTCCATTCGTAAGCTCGGCGATGCGATTTTCCATTTTCACGCAAAGGATACGAAAGTGGATAAGTATAACACCGCCGTCAACGGTGTTTTGGATGTGAAGCCGTATTCGGATGAAATCAACCGTTCCTGGGTGTTCCGTGCCGTTGGTTACGGCAACGACGAAACCTATTGGAAAGATATTATCAGCAATTTGCGCATGGTTGGCTACGACTATGCCATCAGCATTGAGCATGAGGATTCTTTGATGAGCCAAAACGAGGGCTTGTCCAAAGCGGTGGATATGCTCAAGCGTTGTATTATGACAGAAGATCCCTGCACAATGTGGTGGGCATAAAAAAGAGGTAATGGGAATTATGGCTAAAAAAATCGGTCATGCCGTGATTGGCTACGGTGGCATGGGTCACTTCCACGGCGAAAGACAAAACAGCATAAAAGATTTGGAGTTAATCGGCATTTACGACATTGACCCTGCCGTGGCGGAAAAGGCAGAGGCAGACGGCGTGCACGCTTATGCGTCCCGTGCCGAATTGCTTGCCGATGAACGCATTGATTTAGTGACAGTGGCAACGCCCAACGATGTCCACAAGGAAATCGTCATTGACGCATTGCGTGCAGGCAAAAATGTAATTTGCGAAAAGCCGGTCACCATGTCTTCCGAGGATTTGGAAGACATGATTGCCGTTGCAAACGAAACAGGCAAATTGTTTACCGTCCACCAAAACCGCCGTTGGGACGGAGATTATTTGAAAGTTAAGCAGATTTTTGAAAATAACACGCTCGGTAAGATTCACACCATTGAGCACCGTGTTCACGGCTCCCGCGGTATTCCGGGTGACTGGCGTAAGGAGGCGATTCACGGTGGCGGCATGGTATACGACTGGGGTGTTCACCTGCTTGACCAGATGCTGACAATGATGGGTGAAAGGAAAATGCTTTCCGTTTACGCACAGTGCACCAACATCACCAACTTTGAATGTGATGACGGCTTCAAGGCGATTGTCTTGTTTGAGGGTGGCATTCAATGGCAGATTGAGGTTATGACCAATAACTTTATTGAACTGCCTTTGTGGTATGTCTGCGGCGAAAACGGCACCGCCATCATCAAGGATTGGAACGGAAACGGCGAAATCGTGATGGTGTCCGATTGGGAAAACCGTGATTCCGTGCCGATTAAAGCAGGCGTCGGTTTGACGAAAACCATGGCGCCGAGAACAGATGACACCATTGAACGCTATCCGTTGCCCGATGCAAAGGATGATTGGAACGCATACTATTTGAACATTTGCGATGTGCTGCTCAACGGTGCAAAGCCGGAGATTACACATGACCAACAGCGCAAGCTCATTCGACTCATTGAGGCGATTTTCAAGTCCGATGAAACCAACGAAGTTATTAAATTCTGATAGGAGATAGATGTTATGTTATCAGCAGTAGTAGGTATCAACTGGGGTGACGAAGGCAAAGGTCGTATGGTTGACTTGTTCAGCGAGAGATTTGATGTTGTTTGCCGTTATCAGGGCGGTAACAATGCCGGACATACCGTTGTCAATGACAAGGGCAAGTTCATTCTCAATCTTCTTCCCTCCGGCATTCTCAGCGAAACCACCGTCAATGTCATGGGTCCCGGCATGGTGATTGATGTTGAGCATTTGACCCACGAAATTGAGCGCCTTCGTGAGGGCGGCATTGAGGTCAGCCCGAAAAATTTGAAAATCAGCGACAAGGCCGTTATTTGTATGCCGTACAACAAGCTGCTTGACTGCTTGGAAGAGGATCGCTTGGGCGATGCAAAATTTGGCTCAACCCGTCGTGGCATTGCTCCCGTTTACTCCGATAAGTATATGAAGAAAGCCTTCCGTATGGGCGATTTGCTCGACTTTGAGGCTGTCAAAAAGAAAATGCCTTTCATCCTCGAATGGAAGAATTTGACGGTTGAAAAGGGCTACGGCAGTTCACCGCTTCAGGTGGCGGACATGATTAAATGGCTCGAAGATTACGGCTTGCATTTTGCCGATTATGTTTGCGACACCACCGCTTTGTTGAACGAGGCTCNNGCTGTGGAAGCAGGCAAGTCGGTAATGTTTGAAGCACAGCTCGGCGCTCTTCGTGACATTGATTTCGGTATTTATCCGTACACATCTTCTTCCTCCACCATTGCCGCTTATGCGCCCATCGGCGCAGGTATCCCCGGCAGAAAGCTCGATGAAGTTATCGGCATCATGAAGGCTTATTCAAGCTGTGTCGGCGAAGGTCCGTTCACCTGTGAGCTGTTTGACAAGTCCGGTGACGAACTGCGTGAGGCGGGCGGCGAGTACGGTGCCGCAACGGGCAGACCTCGCCGTGTCGGCGGCTTCGATGTTCCGGCCTCGAAGTACGGCGTGATGATGCAGGGCGCAACCTGCTTGGCTTTGACGAAGCTGGATGTTTTGTCCTATCTGGATAAGATTCCCGTTTGCGTGGCTTATGAAATTGACGGTGAGCGTGTCGATGCGTTCTGCATCGGTGACCGTTTGAACCGTGCAAAGCCGATTTACGAGTATTTTGAGGGCTTCAAGACCGATATTTCCAACTGCCGCAAAAAGGAAGAGCTTCCGAAGGCCGCTCTGGATTATATCGCCTACATCGAAAAGGTTGTCGGTTGCCCGATTAAGTATGTTTCCGTTGGCGCCAAGAGAGAACAGTATATTGAAATGTTCTAATCTCGAACAAAAAGCAAGAACCTCATCCAAACGGGTGAGGTTCTTTTTTGCTGAAACACATAAGTTTTGCACAAGCTTTTTCAAAATCTTGTGGTTTCCAAAGGCAAAGCCTTTGGTCGCTGTCCGCAGTCGGCGAAACGCCAAAGCCTTGCGCAGGTGCAGGAGATTATGAAGAACCCTCGCCGGGAGTTCTTCATGTGCGAAGCACAATTCGTTTCTGCTTGCTGCTCAATAGCACATAAGATATTCGGGAAAAGACAATTTATTCGTTGTATTCCGCCGCTTTTTTGTCGAGCAATGCGGCAAGCTTCAACACGGC
>DNXM01000243.1 GCA_003505905.1 Oscillospiraceae bacterium | reverse complement strand
CCGAGGAGTTGACCCTTGCGGTGAACTGCTGCGCACTTTGATAGTCGTTTGTGATAATCGCCTCGCTGTGACCGGTGGAGAAACGGTTAATGTGGTGGATTGCATCGTCAAGGTTATCGACAATTTTTACGGACATTTTATAGTCCAAGTATTCACGAGCCCAATCCTCTTCGCTTGCCGCTTCAATCTTCAAAATCGAACAGGCGGTTTCATCTCCGTAAAAAATAACATTTTTTTCGTCAAGCTTTTGTTTGATTTGGGGCAAAACACGCTCGGCAATATCACGGTGAACCACAAGGCTTTCTGCCGCATTGCAAACCGACGGGCGAGAGGTTTTTGCGTTGAAAACAATATCAACAGCCATGTTTTCATCTGCCGTTTTATCAATATAGATGTGGCAGTTTCCCACTCCCGTTTGGATGACGGGCACGGTTGCGTTGGCAACCACACGGTTAATCAAACCGGCACCGCCTCGTGGAATGAGCACATCAATGTAGTCGTTGAGCCGCATCATTTCATCGGCAACCTCATGCGAGGTGTTTTCAACAAGCTGAATACAATCCGCATTCATGCCAGCCGATTGAATTGCCCGGCGCATGATGTCAGCCAAAGCCTTGTTGGTGTTAAGCGCTTCTTTACCGCCACGCAAAATGACGGCATTGCCCGATTTCAGGCACAGAACCGCCGCATCAACGGTTACATTGGGTCTTGCTTCATAAATCATGCCGATGGTGCCCAGCGGCACACGCACGCTTTCAATTCGCAAACCGTTTGGTCGAACCGAACCTTTTTCAATTACACCGACCGGGTCAGGGAGTGCAACAACAGCTCGTACGCCGCTTGCAATGGAATAAATTCGCTCGTCATTCAAAGCCAATCGGTCAAGAAGGGAAACACTCATTCCGTTTTCTTTGCCGTTTTCCAAATCAAGCTGGTTCGCTTGCCGGATGACTGCCGTGTTGCTTTCCAGTGCATCGGCAATGGCAAGAAGCGCCTTGTCTTTTTCTGCGGAGGAAGCGGTTGCCAAGGTGTCACGAACCGCTTTTGCCCGTGCTCCTAATTCGGTAATGTAACTCATAGGTTCTCCTTTGCACAGAAATGCGTGCCGACTTGATGCCCTTCAACAAGGCGGTAAATATTCTCGGGGTTTTCGCCGTTGATGATGTAGGTGTCAATGCCGACCGCAGTTGCTTCTTTGGCGGCGAAAAGCTTGGTAATCATTCCGCCGGTACCCCGTGCGGTTCCGCTTCCGCCTGCCAACGCAAATACTTCATCGGTAATTTCCTTTACGGTTGGCAAAAGCTGTGCATCTGCATATTCTGCTGGGTTTTTGTCAAACAAACCGTCTGTATCGGTCAAAATAAACAGCTTATCGGCTGAAATCAATTTGGCAACCTGCGCCGAAAGATTATCGTTGTCGCCGTAAACGATTTCATCAACGGCGACCGAGTCGTTTTCGTTAATAATCGGAATGGCTCCGAAAAGGAACATATTTTCAAATGCGTTTATCAAATTGGTGTGACGCTCATCGTTTTCAATGTCACTTTTCGTAATCAGTAGCTGACCAACCGTACAGCCGTACTCGCCGAAAAATTTGTCGTACATGAACATCAATTCACATTGACCGACGCAGGCGGCGGCTTGACGGCTTGGCGTTGAGCTCGGGCGCTCTTTCAGCCCCAGCTTGCCTGCACCGACGCTGATGGCACCGGAGGTTACCAAAGCGATTTCACAACCGCTGTTGTGCAAGTCGGCAAGCGTGCGCACCAGGCTTTGCAGGCGGCGCAAGTTCACTTTGCCTGTCGAATAGGTGAGGGTGGATGTGCCCACTTTGAAAACGAAGCGTTTACGCTCGGACATGGGTTACGGACTCCTTTCGGTCGGGACGGTGTTATTTTTTCTTTCTCATTTCCGCCAGGTCACGGTAGCTAATCATTTTGACACCCTTGGAAAGCAAATACTTTTCCGTTTCGGGGTCTTTGAGCAGGTTGTATTCCCACACACGGTATTGCCACATGGCGGTGATGGATTTCAATTCGTCACATTCAACGGACGGATGGACATAGGTTTCGGTGATTCCCTCGGGAATATCTGTCCAAATGTCAAGAATGCGTTCTCTGTAATGCTCATAGCTGTCACGGATGCCCGGCTCATCCCAATCCGGGAAAATCATGTAGTCAGGCAGAATGACATTATATTTTTTGCTCCACATTTTTGAGAAAATCGGGAGCAGGCGGAAAACAGAGTAAGGCACACCGCGAGGGCAAACACGGCGGTCTGTCTTGAGGAACATACGGTACGGATAGCCGTAGTGACCGCAGACCTTCAAGGCGATTTTTAACATGGAAAATCGACCGGTATAGTGCCCGTAGAGGGAGCCCATGTGGTTGTCGGCGTGGGACGGCTTCATGCCCATGGCGAGAGCCTTGTCAATTTGAGCGTGAAGCTCCTTTTCAACCTCTTTGATTTTGACATTTTTTTCAACAATGTCGCTTTCTTTCCACATATAGCCGGTGTCAGGCTCCTCAAGGCTTTTTCCTCTTGTCAAAGAAGACCAACGATAACTGCGCCATTCGCTGGTGAGCGTCAGATGAATACCGATGGCGTATTGCGGGTTTTCAACCGAAAAACGAACCGCATCCTCAGCAGCAGGGCAGGGCATCATGATGGTGGAAGAATACAAACGACCGCTGCGGAACAAATCGAAAACAGCCTCATTGGCGGCGTTGCACATTCCGAAGTCATCTGCGTTGACAATCAAATACTTCATAAATTAAATGATTCCTCTCCGTTTTTTCACGATTATAGCACAACTTTCTTCCAAATGAAACACAAAACCCGATATTTTACAATTTGTTTTATAATGAGTTTGATTTTTTTGGCGACTTCTCAAAGTAAATTCC
>DNXM01000166.1 GCA_003505905.1 Oscillospiraceae bacterium | reverse complement strand
TTTCCTTATGGATAAGCACGATACAGTAGGTATTGACTGCGTTGCCATGTGCGTCAATGATATTATTTGCTGCGGCGCAAAACCACTGTTCTTTTTGGATTACATTGCCTGCGGCAAGAACTACCCCGAAAAAATCGAGCAGATTGTCAGCGGTGTCTGCGAGGGCTGTGTTCAGTCGGGTGCCGCCCTCATCGGCGGCGAAACCGCCGAAATGCCCGGCTTTTACCCCGTGGATGAATACGACTTGGCAGGCTACTGCACGGGCGTTGTCGACAAGCAAAAAATCGTCGACAACAAAACGATGAAGCCCGGCGATGTTGTCATCGCTCTGCCGTCCTCGGGCGTTCACTCCAACGGCTTTTCGCTTGTGCGCAAGGTGTTCGATGTGGAAAACAGCGACATCAAGTCGCCTGTCGAAGCGTTGGGCGGCAAGTCCGTCGGCGAAACGCTGTTGACCCCGACTTGCATTTATGTTAAGCCTGTTTTGGCGTTGCTCGAACAGGTTCGGGTCAAGGGCATTTCCCACATTACGGGCGGCGGATTTTATGAAAACATTCCCCGCAGCATTCCCGAGGACTTGGGCGCAAAAATCAACCGCAGTGCCGTTCGTGTGCTGCCGATTTTCGATTTAATTCAAAAGACGGGCAATATTGACGAGCGTGATATGTTCAACACCTTTAATATGGGTGTCGGCATGAGCGTTACGGTCGCTCCCGAGGAAGCCGATAAGGCTCTCTCCGTTCTCAAAAACAACGGCGTTGACGCTTATGTCATCGGCGAAATCATCGAATCACAGGAGAAGATTACGATATGCTGAAAACATGGATGAACAGCATTTGCGCAGGCATCTTAATTGCAATCGGAGGCAGTGTTTTCCTTGCGTGTGACAACCGCTATGTCGGTGCCGTGATGTTCTCCGTTGCACTGCTGTGCATTTGTTACCGAGGCTATTATCTTTTTACGGGCAAGGTTGGCTACCTGTCCGAATCCCACACGAAAAAAGACATTTCCTCCTTGGCAATCGGCTTGGTCGGCAACCTTGCTACAACCTTTTTGCTCGGTCTGCTCATTCGTGTCACAATGCCGAACCTCGGCGAGGTGGCGGCAACGCTTTGCACGAAAAAGCTCGAACAGGAATTTTGGCAGACGCTGGTGCGTGCCGTGTTCTGCGGCTTTTTGATGTACTTGGCAGTGAGCATCTTTCGGGACAAAAAAACACCGCTTGCCATTTTGTTCTGCGTGCCCGTGTTCATCCTGAGCGGCTTTGAACACTCCATTGCCGATATGTTTTACTTCGGCGCATCGGGCTTGACCGACCCCAAAATTTTGCTTTTCACCTTGGCGGTTGTGCTCGGCAACTCCATCGGCGGCGTTGCGCTGCCGCTGCTCCAAAAAGCGGGAGGAAAAGATGAGTAAAAAAGCAAACATTGCCGTGCTGGTTTCGGGCGGCGGCACCAATTTGCAGGCGCTGATTGACGCACAAAAAAACGGAATTTTGCAAAGCGGCGCAATCAAGCTGGTTGTGTCGAGCAATGCGCAGGCTTATGCGTTACAGCGAGCCGAAAACAACGGAATCGACCGTGCGGTTGTTTCCAAAAAGGAATGCGGCTCGCAGGCGGAATTTGAAAAACAGATTATCGCCCTGCTCGAAAAGTACAGCATTGATTTTATCGTTTTAGCCGGGTTTATGACGGTGCTCAGCGGTGATTTCACCGCCCGTTATGACCACCGCATCATCAATGTGCATCCGTCCCTGATTCCGTCGTTTTGCGGCGAAGGGTTTTACGGGCTGCGTGTGCATGAGGCGGCGCTGGCAAAGGGCGTGAAGGTGACGGGCGCCACGGTGCACTTCGTCAACGAAATACCCGACGGCGGCGAAATTATTTTGCAAAAGGCGGTCAACATCCGCCCCGATGATACACCCCAAACACTTCAAAAGCGTGTCATGCGTTTGGCGGAATGGAAAATTTTACCCATGGCCGCCGAGCTTGTTTCAAAACAATTAACGGAAAGGGATTGAAGAAATGAACATTTATGAAATTCACAACATCGCTCCGCTGATTCAGGATAACGCCTATGTCGGCAGAGGAATCGTCATCGGCAAGACGGCTGACGGCAAAAAGGCGGCAACGGCTTATTTTATCATGGGTCGCAGTGCAAACAGCCGCAACCGTGTGTTCACCAAGCGTGACAACGCTTTGTTCACCGAGCCGTTTGACGCATCCAAGGTCGAAGACCCGAGCTTGATTATCTACGCCGCTCTTCGCACCTATGAAAACAAGCTGATTGTGACCAACGGTGACCAGACCGATACGATTTACGAAGGGCTGAAAAACGGCGAAAGCTTTTCGCAGGCTTTGACCAAGCGTGAATTTGAACCGGACAAGCCCAACTTCACGCCCCGTATCAGCGGTATGCTCACCTTTGAAAAGAGTAACTTCACCTATGAAATGAGCATCCTCAAGAGTGCCGATGCCGAAGGCACCGCCTGCAACCGTTACACCTTTGCCTATCCGTCCCTGCCGGGTCTGGGTCACTTCATTCACACCTATGTCTGTGACGGTAACCCGATTCCGACCTTCCAAGGCGAGCCGGAGCGTGTGGAAATCCCCGATGATATTGATGCGTTCACCACTTCGCTTTGGAACGCACTCAACGAAGACAACAAAATTTCGCTCTTCGTCCGTTACACCGATTTGGAAAACGGTGCGGTGGAAGACCGTTTAATTAACAAGAATCAGGAGTGAGAAAGATGAAAGAATTTGAATTGAAATACGGCTGCAACCCCAATCAGAAACCGGC
>DNXM01000135.1:8240-10769 GCA_003505905.1 Oscillospiraceae bacterium | reverse complement strand
AACCATTAAGTACTTCGCAGAGCTCGCCTAATTCAAATCGTTCTTTTTTACAGACAACTGAGTTCAAGACCCGACTTGCCTGGCAAGTCGGGTCTTCGTTTTGTTTTAATAAAAAAGGTCTTGATTATTCAGAAAACGGTGCTATAATGGGTAGAATCCGCAGGGAATAAAGAAGGAGGTGCCTTTTTGAAATCAACGCTTTCCGAAATTTTGGATGTCGAAAAAACGGCTCGCTTTCGCATTGCGAAAGCCGAAGAGTACCGAAAAAAGATTTTGGATTCCGCACAGGAGGAATCCAAGCGCATTTTAGACGAGCAGATGGAGCAGGCACGAACCACGGCAAAGGAGAAGCGTGCCGAATCGGACAAGGAAACCGAAAAAGAGATTCGCTCGGTGGAGCAAAAGCTCCAAGCGGATTTGGCGGCACTTGAGGAAATCAGCCGCCGTGAAACCGAAATGTGGGTGAAAACGCTCTACGAGCGTGCGCTTGCCCAACAATAAGAACGAAAAAGCCGTTGGGAAAGGGGTGTGACCGAATGAAAAGACCGGGTCAAGGCAATGCCGTGACCGTGAAGGCGAAAGCCATGTATGCCAAGCGTTTGAAGCATGGCGACTATACGACATTGATTTCCATGACTTCCACGGCGGAAGTGGTGGATTATCTGAAAAACGAAACCGGGTATGCAAGTGCGCTTGAGGGCTTTTCCGCTTCGGCGCCTTATCAAGGTCAGTTTTCCCTTTTACTGCACGCACGGCTGATTGATGAGCTGCAAACGCTCATCCGTTATGAAAAAGCCGCAGGGCTGGAGTTATATCAAGCTTTTATTACTTCTTACGACTGTATTCAGATTCTTCATCGCCTGCGCACCCTCGGAAAAGAAATTGACGAAGATTATGTGTCGATTATGCCGATGCGCTATGTCAGCCTTTCTCATTTGGATTTGGTTGAGCTGATGAAGGCAAAAACCTTTCCCGATGTTATTTCCTGCTTGAACAAGACCGAGTACCGTGCGCTTTTGGGCTCAAACGAGCAGGAAGTGTTTTTCCGTGAAAATATGATTTTTGCCGAAGCACATATGCAAGGCTTTTGCAACAACAAATTATTGCAGGCCATTCAAAAGGATTGCGGAAAAAAGCAGGGAGTCGCACTTCTTGAATTGGCTGAATTTGAAAGCGATGTCCGAACACTCCTTTCCCTTTACCGTGTCAAGCGGCTGACGAATGAGTCGGAATCGGTGCTGCGGCGGTTGGTGCAGCCGAATTTCACTTTGCTTTCCCGTTCGCAAATCGAAGCCATCCTGACCGCCGAAACAGCGGCAGATATGGTCAAAGCGGCGGAACAAACACCCTATGCCGAAATGTTCCACGGGGAAGGTGTTCAGGCGAGCGCCATGCGCATGATAACCCGACGCATCAAAAAAGCAATGAGTTATTCGCAGGATGCCGCCCAAACGCTTTGGTGCTTTGTGAAATTGCGTGAAATGGAAATCAACGACATTTCCAATATATTTGAGGGAGTTCGCTGTCAGGCGTCTCCCGAGCTGATTACCCGATACATTTATTGCGATTAACAGCGAGGTGATTCTATTTGGCGATTGAAAAGATGAAGCTTGTGCGTGCAAGCGGTCCGATTGAACAGTTGGATAACTACTTGGCACGAGTGGCAGGCAGTATGGCTTATCACCCGGAGCCGGCGCTGGAATACTTGTCGGCGTCCCTCGGTTACACCGCCGTCAGCGGTGAAAATACCTACACTTCCCTCATCGAATCGGTGCAGGATGTGGCTCATTTGGGCAACTTAAAGCTCAATCGAGTGGAAAGTGATTTGGCTTTACAAAGTCTTGACGATGAGGATATGCGCGGGTATCTGACGGGCTTGAAAAACCGCATTGAATCGGAATCTGTGAACCGAAAAGCTCTTTTGGAGCAAAAACAGCAGTGTGAGGAGTATCTTGACAAGCTATATCACTTTACAGGCTTGGATGCTCGCATTGACGATTTGCTCTCCTGCGAATTTCTGGTTGTGCGGTTCGGAAGCATCCCGAAGGATTGTTACCCGAAGCTCAGTGCCTATGAGGACAACCCTTATTTTCTGTTTACACCCTGTTCAACGGATAAATCAAACTATTGGGGTGTCTACTGTGCGCCCCGTGAAAAAATTGACGATGTGGATGCGATTTTTGCATCGCTCTATTTTGAACAGCTTGCTATTAACAACGCCTCGGGCACGGCGGAAGAAATTATTGCCACCATTCGGGAAAATTTGGCAATCATTCAACAGCAAATTGAACAGCTTGACGGAGAATTGAGCCGGTTCGCCGAAGAAAACAGCGAACGGCTGAATCAGCTTTATTCCCGGTTGTGCCTGCGAAGCGAAAGCTTTGAAATGCGGCGCTATGCGGCAAAGCATAACCATGAATTCTACTGTGTCGGTTGGGTTCCGGCAACGCAGGCGGAGCATTTTCGAAAATGTATCGAGGGGCTGGATGGGGTACAGTTTGATATCAGCTTTCCCGACAAAACCGACAA
>DNXM01000135.1:3779-8194 GCA_003505905.1 Oscillospiraceae bacterium | reverse complement strand
AAAGCTGAAAAATTTTTTCCTCTTTCGTCCTTTTGAGTATTATGTGGAAATGTACGGCTTGCCGAACTACGGTTCGCTGGACATTACCGCCTTTGTTGCCGTCACATATACGGTGATTTTCGGCATGATGTTCGGTGATTTGGGGCAGGGTTTTGTCCTTGCACTGGTTGGTTTTCTGATGTGGAAATTGAAGAAAACGGCGCTGGGCAAAATCTTGATTCCCTGCGGCATATCGTCCATGTGCTTCGGCTTGGTGTTCGGGTCGTGCTTCGGTTATGAACATCTGCTCGACCCGCTATATCACGCAGTCGGCTTGGCGGAAAAACCGCTTGAGGTGATGAACAGCATCAATACGGTTTTGCTGTTGGCAATCGGCATCGGTATCGGTTTGGTCACGGTGTCGATGATACTCAATGTCGTGGCGAGTATTAAAGCGAAAAAATTCGGCGAAGCCCTGTTCAGCAACAACGGTGTGGCGGGAATTCTGCTTTACCTGGTGCTGGTCAATTTGGTGGTTGCGTTCATGAACGGTCCGCAAATTGTTCCCACCGCCGTCTGTATCCCGATTATCGCTGTTTGCGCCGTTATCCTGTTCTTCAAGGAAATCCTGATTGCTCTTGTTGACCGAGAGCCGGAGAAAATGCCGGAAAGCATCACGGATTTCCTGCTTCAAAACGTGTTTGAAATGCTGGAATATCTGCTCAGCTATTTCAGCAACACCGTGTCGTTCCTTCGTGTGGGCGCATTTGTGCTTGTGCACGCCGGCATGATGATGGTGGTGTTCTCCTTGGCGGGAGAAAGCGAAAATATTGTTGTCATTCTCTTGGGCAATGTGCTTGTGATTGCGCTGGAAGGCTTGCTCACCGGCATTCAGGCGTTGCGCTTGGAGTTTTACGAAATGTTCAGCCGTTGTTTTGAGGGCAGCGGAAAACCATTCCGAACCGTTACTGCACGGTTGGAACAAAAATGAGAAATCCATTCGGATATTACGGAGGAATAATTATGTCAACGATTCTTTACACACTTGTGGCTTTGTTTCCGGCAGTGGCCTTGACCGCCTTGGCAATTCGCTCGTTCCAAAAGCATTTGAACGGCATGAGCGGAAAGCGTATTCTGAAAACAAACCTGCTCGCTTTTGCGCTCGTCTTGGTTTTGACGGCTTCTCTTGCGCTTTCGGCTTCGGCTGTGGATGCCGATGTGCCTGCCGATACGGCTGCCGTGGAGCAAACGGAGCAAACCGCTTCGGTAAACGGCGGCGATAAAGGCATCGGCTTGTTGGCGGCAGGTCTTGTTACGGGCTTGGCAGGCATCGGCGGCGGTATTGCCGTTGCCGCGGGTGCTCCTGCCGCAATTGCTGCAACGAGCGAAGACCCGAAAAGCTTCGGTAAATCCCTGATTTTCGTTGCCTTGGGTGAATCCATTGCCCTTTACGGCGTGGTTATCTCAATCTTGATTTTGAACAAGCTTTGATGCAAAAGGAGGGTTCTCCTTGAAGTTTTTTCTGATTACCGATGATGTCGACACCTCGGTCGGTTTGCGTCTTGCGGGTGTGGAAGGAAGTGTTCTTTCCGATTTGTCCGACGGACGGCAGGCGATTGACGAAGCGGTGAAAAACGAAGAAATCGGTGTGTTAATGGTGTCCTGCCGTGTGGCGGAAGAATTTCGGGAACATTTGGATGAAATTCGGCGAACACAGCGTTTGCCGCTGATTGTCACCTTGCCCGACCGCACGGAAGAGAACCGTTTATAAGGAGTGAGCGAAATGCCGACCGACCGTAAGGTAACGGAGTTTTTTAATGCAATTAACGAAGACCTGCAACGACAGGTCAATGAAATAACCGAACAGGCGAATCAACGAAAAAGAGAACAGCTCAAAAAATCCGAACGGGACGCACGCAAAAAAAGCAAAGCCTTTTTGCAAAACGAGGTAGCCGGCTATATGCAAAGCAACGGTCGCCTTGTTGCGGCGGCGCAGGCAAAAGCCAAAAAAGACTTGCTCAACAAGCGTGCACAGCTGGAACAGCAGGCATTTGACCAAGCGGCGAAAAAACTCAAGGACTTTGCGAAGTCTGCCGAGTATGAGCCGTTTTTGCTCAAAAGTGCATTGCGGATTGCTTCGTGTTTTAACGGCGGTGAGATTGTTTTTTATCTGCGCCGTGAGGATGAGCCGCTTTTTGAAAAAATCGCACAGACCGTGCCGCAGCCCTGCCGCTTTGAAACGGACGATACCATCATCATCGGCGGATGCCGTGCGGTGAGTGAGTCCTCTCGTTTGCGTGCCGATGATACGCTGGATGCACGCTTGGAAAGTCAGCGGGATTGGTTCGGGGAGCACTCGGGTCTTTCCGCACAGGGAGCGTGAATAACTTGAACGAATATCGAATTTACAGCATCAACGGTCCGATTGTCACCGTCAGCGGTGCAACCGAACTGCAAATTATGGAAATGGTCTATGTCGGTGTCAAAAAGCTTGTGGGCGAGGTCATCGGTGTGGACAGTGAAAAAACAACCATACAGGTTTACGAGGATACCGCCGGACTTTATCCGTTGGAGCCGGTTGTTTCATCGGGCTCGCCGATGTCCATTGCCCTTGGACCGGGCATCATCGGCAACATTTTTGACGGCATCGAAAAACCGTTGAGTGCCATTGCCGAGCAGGCAGGCACTTTCATCACCAAGGGTGTCAGCGTGCCGTCGTTGGACGAAGAAAAAATGTGGGATGTAACCGTTACGGCAAAGGTCGGTGATTATCTTTGCGGTGGTGCGGTTTACGCCGAATGTGATGAAACGCAGTCGGTTCGCCACAAAATGATGGTGCCATCGGATTGGCATGGCGAAGTGGTCTTTGCCGCACCGGGCGGAAAATACCGCCTCAATGATTGCATTGTTAAAATCAAAGATGAATTCGGTAATCTCTGCGAATTGACGCTGTGCCAGCGTTGGCCGATTCGCAGTGCTCGCCCCATGAAAGAGCGCTTGTCACCCGTTGTGCCGCTTATCAGCGGTCAGCGCATTATCGACACCATGTTCCCCATTGCCAAGGGCGGCGCCGCCGCCATTCCCGGCGGCTTCGGCACAGGCAAAACCGTCATGCAGCATCAGCTTGCCAAATGGTGCGATGCGGATATTATCGTCTATGTCGGCTGCGGTGAGCGCGGCAACGAAATGACGCAGGCATTGGTGGAATTCAGTGAACTGAAAGACCCACGCACGGGTCGACCGCTGTTGGAGCGCACGGTGTTGATTGCCAATACATCCAATATGCCCGTCGCCGCCCGTGAGGCTTCGATTTATACGGGCATCACCTTTGCCGAATATTATCGGGATATGGGTTATCATGTTGCCATGATGGCGGATTCCACCTCCCGTTGGGCGGAGGCTTTGCGTGAAATCTCGGGTCGTTTGGAGGAAATGCCGGCGGATGAGGGCTACCCGGCTTATCTGCCGAGCCGCTTGTCCGAATTTTACGAGCGTGCAGGTCGCTGTATGACGCTGTGCGATGAGGAAGGTTCGGTCACCGTCATCGGCGCCGTTTCTCCGCAGGGCTCTGACTTTTCCGAGCCTGTTACCCAAAACACCAAGCGTTTTACCCGTTGCTTCTGGGGCTTGGATAAAACGCTTGCTTATGCCCGTCATTTTCCGTCCGTGAATTGGATTACGAGCTACAGCGAGTACACCGATTCGCTTGCGGATTGGTATAAGCAAAATATTGCCCCCGATTTTTCGGCGTGTCGCAATCGCATCCGTTCTCTGCTGGCGGAGGAGGCACGCTTAATGGAAATCGTGAAGCTCATCGGTTCGCAGGTTTTGCCTGATGAACAAAAGCTGACGATTGAAATTGCCAAGGTGATTCGCACGGGCTTTCTACAGCAGAACGCCATGAGCGATATTGACACTTATGTTCCGCTTGAAAAGCATTACCGTATGATGAAGAGCATTCTCAAGGTGTATGATTTGGGTGTCGGTCTGATTGAACGGCGCATTCCCGTTTCCGAAATTGTGAAGTCGGGCTGCCTTGACCGTTTGGTTAAGGTGAAATATACCATTCCGAATGACGAGTTGGAGCGGTTTGATGAATTGGATGCCGAAAATGAAAAAGCACTTTCGGCCATCGGTTAAGGCAGGTGACAGATTTTGATTCTTGAACATCTCGGTCTGGATAAAATCAGCGGTTCGCTGGTTGTTTTGGACAATGTTGAAAAAGTTTTCAACGAAGAAATGGTGGAAATCCGTTTGGAGGACGGTTCGGTGCGAGAAGGTCGTATCGTGATGATTGAAGGAAAACGGGTTGTTGTTCAGGTTTTTGAGGGCACACGCAGTGTGTCCATGGTCAACACCCGCACCCGTATGACCGGTCGCCCGATGGAGCTGAAGCTGTCGCCCGAAATCGTCGGCCGTGTGTTTGACGGTTTGGG
>DNXM01000135.1:845-3754 GCA_003505905.1 Oscillospiraceae bacterium | reverse complement strand
GGGTGAAATCTATCCGCTTGAACGGCGCAACATCAACGGTTCCGCCATCAATCCCGTGGAGCGTGTCTATCCGCTGAACTTTGTGCAGACGGGCATTTCTTCCATTGATACGCTGTCCACCTTGATTCGTGGGCAGAAGCTGCCGATTTTTTCCGGCTCGGGTATGCGTCACAATGAGCTTGCCATGCAAATTGTTCGGCAGGCGACCGTGGCGGACGATGAGAGCTTTGCGATTGTGTTCGCCGCAATGGGCGTAAAAAACGATGTGGCGGAGCAGTTTCGCACTTCGTTTGAAGAATCCGGGGTTATGAGCAAGGTTGTCATGTTTCTCAACCTTTCCAATGACCCGATTATCGAGCGTATTATCACACCTCGCTGTGCTTTGACTGCGGCGGAATATTTGGCGTTTGATTTGGGCATGAATGTTTTGGTCATTATGACCGACATGACCTCATACTGCGAAGCTCTGCGTGAATTTTCTTCCTCCAAGGGCGAAATTCCGGGCAGAAAAGGCTTCCCCGGTTATTTGTATTCCGATTTGGCATCCCTTTACGAGCGTGCCGGCATCGTGCGTGGCTGTAAAGGTTCGGTGACGCAGCTGCCGATTTTGACCATGCCCAACGATGACATTACACACCCCATTCCCGATTTGACGGGCTTTATTACCGAGGGGCAGATTGTGCTTGACCGTGCACTTGAAGCAAAAGGCATTTATCCGCCAATCAGCGTGCTGCCGTCCTTGTCCCGTTTGATGAAAGACGGAATCGGTGAGGGCTTCACCCGAAAAGGTCACCAATCCATCAGCAATCAGCTGTTTGCCTGCTATTCCAAGGTGCAGGAGGCTCGTTCGCTCGCCGGCGTTGTCGGTGAGGATGAGCTGTCCGAGCATGACCGCCTTTTGCTGAAGTTCGGCGGTGATTTTGAAACTCAGTTTTTGACGCAGAGCCAAACGGAAAACCGCACTATCCATCAATCGTTGGATTTAGGCTGTCGGTTGCTCTCGCAGCTGCCCGATGAATTACTCGACCGCCTCAAACAGGAGGAAATTGAAGAATACATCCATCCGTGTCGTGAGCAGGAGATACAGTAATGGCAGAAAATGTATTTCCGACCAAAGGCAATTTGATGAACGCACGCCGTTCGCTGGAGCTTGCTAAGGTCGGCTTTGATTTGATGGAACGCAAACGCAAATTCCTCTTGCGTGAAATCGCCAAACGCAGTGAAGAATATGAGCAGACCAAAAAGGAAACGGAGCGGTTGAGCCGGGATGCGTTTTATGCATTGCGCCTCGCCACCATTGCGGACGGTCTGCCGCTCACACAGGCGCAGTCTGTGCCTGTGGATGACAGTGTTTCGGTTGTCATGCGTTCGGTCATGGGCGTGGAAGTGCCCGAAGCGAGCGTGCAGCCGTCCGAGCGAAAAATCTATTACGGCTTAAGCTTTTCTGGCTTGCAGTTGGATGAAGCATACAGCCGTTTTACGGATTTGAAAGAGCTGTCGGTAAAGCTGGCTTCTTTGGAAACGGCGCTGTTCCGTTTGCAGGAGGCGGTTGTCAAAACCGGCAAACGCTCCAATGCCTTGGGCAACATTGTCATTCCGAAATTCACATCCACCGTCAAGTTCATCTCCGATTCGCTCGAAGAAAAAGAGCGTGAGGATTTTGCACGGCTGAAAGTCATAAAAGGCGATAAATAAACGAGCGGTCAATTTGGCCGCTTTTTTCTTGCCAAATCGGCAAAACTTTGATAAAATCAAACTGTTATCAACTTTTACACTAAAGGAGAAACCGCCATGGAAAAAACCCGTTGGTATAAAGATGCCGTCATTTATCAAATCTATCCCCGTAGCTTTTGCGACAGCAACGGTGACGGAATCGGTGATTTGCGCGGCATCATCGGCAAGCTTGATTATTTGCAGTCCCTCGGGGTCACCTGCGTGTGGCTCAGCCCGTGCTATAAATCCCCCAATGCCGATAACGGTTACGACATCAGCGATTATCGGGATATTATGGATGAGTTCGGCACGCTGGACGATTGGCAGGAAATGATTGACGGAATGCACGCAAGAGGCATCCGCCTTGTTATGGATTTGGTTGTCAACCACACAAGCGATGAGCATGAGTGGTTCAAGCAATCTCGTTCTTCCAAGGACAATCCTTACCGGGATTACTACATTTGGCGCAAGGGTACGGGAAAAGACGGCAAAACACCGCCGAACAACTGGACAAGTCGCTTTACCGGCTCTGCGTGGGAATATGACGAAACAACGGGCGAATTTTATCTGCATTTGTTTCACAAAAAGCAGCCGGATTTGAACTGGGAAAACCCGAAAGTCCGTCAGGAAGTTATCGACATTTGCAACTATTGGTTTGAAAAAGGCGTGGACGGCTTCCGCTGTGATGTTATCACCTATATCAGCAAAAATCAAAATTTCCCAAACGGCAAATTCAATCCCGCTGTTTGCGGCGATGAGCATTTTGTCATCGGTCCCCGTTACCATGAGTTTATCCGTGAGCTGAATGAAAAAGCGTGGTCGCTGTACGACACCATGATTGTTGGCGAAGCGCAGGGCATCACGGTTGACAATGCGAGAGAATGTGTTGACGAAAGCCGCGGCGAATTGGATTGTGTGTTCACCTTTGAGCACCAAACGCAGGTGGATTCTTTCCTTACCACCGTGCCCAAGCCCTTCAGCTTGAAAAAGTGGAAAGAAGTCTTTTCAAACTGGCAGTCCTTGCCGGATACCTGCTGGAACTCGCTTTATATCGAAAACCACGACTATTCCCGTTGCCTGCCCCGTTACGGCAAGCTTGAATACCGTGAAAAGGTTGCGAAAATGCTTGCCATCAGCATCAACTTCCTCAAGGGTACGCCCTATATCTATCAGGGTCAGGAAATCGGCATGACCAA
>DNXM01000135.1:0-741 GCA_003505905.1 Oscillospiraceae bacterium | reverse complement strand
CCGTCAAAAAATTCTTTCCGCCTGCCGTTCCTGTTGTCAAATGGGGCTTGAACAAAAAGGCGAGAGACCATGCCCGTGCGCCCATGCAGTGGGACGATACCGCCAACGCAGGCTTTACGAGTGGAAAACCGTGGATGTGCGTGAATCCGAATTACCGCACCATCAATGTCAAACAGGCACTCGAAGATAAGGACAGCATTTGGTATTTCTATCAAAAAATTAACCGGCTTCGCCATGGCAATGAAATCATTCGCTGCGGCAGTTATCGGCAGTATCAGCCAAACAATAAGAATCAATGGATTTACGAGCGTGCCTACAACGGCAAAAAGTATGTTGTCGTGGCAAGCTACACCGATAAGGTCACCATGTTCGAAATGCCGAAAGAGCTGAAATACAGCAAGTGTAAGCTTCTACTTCACAACTACGACAAGGGCGACATCAAGCTTTGCAGCTGCCGTCTTGACCCGTACGAAGCGTTTGTGTTTGAAGTCGAATAAGAATCATCGGAACCGCACGAAAAAGTGCGGTTCTTTTTTTATTATATATGTTGAAATTCTCTCCCTGTAATGGTATTATAACTATAATTAGGCGTTTTTTACTATTTGGAAAGGCGGAAAACAAACCATGGTTTTTGTCCGTGATACAGGCTTGGAGCAGGAAGAGCTTGCCTCGGCGCTCCGGCAGTCTTTGGAAGGGAAGCATTTGAAAAAGGGGCTTATTTTGCCGCCGGATTACACCCGT
>DNXM01000070.1 GCA_003505905.1 Oscillospiraceae bacterium | reverse complement strand
TGATGATTGAGGTGCACAACGACCCACCGCACGCCCTTTGTGACGGAGCGCAATCGCTGACACCCGAACAGTTTGACGCTGCGATGAAAAAAGTATTTGCCGTTCGTCAAGCCATTCAAGACTGACAGGGAGGTTTGTGCCATGAAAATCGGCATTTGCGGTTTGGGGCTGATTGGCGGCTCGCTCGCTTTGGCATTCAAAAAACAAGGTGAAACCGTTTATGGGTATGATATAATAAATAGCGTAACGGATTATGCCGTGCTTTCCGGCACCGTTGACGATGTGCTAAATGAAAACAGCATCGGCGAGTGTGATTATATTTTTGTCGCTCTCTATCCGCAGGGCGTAACGGATTATGTTTCACAAATTGCCGATAAAGTCAAAAAAGGCACCGTTGTGATTGACCTGTGCGGCACGAAAGCAACCGTTTGTCCGCCGTGCTTTGCCGTTGCGGAGGAACACGGCTTTCATTTCATCGGCGGTCACCCAATGGCAGGCACGCAGTTTTCGGGATTAAAATACGCCCGAGCGAATTTGTTTGACCATGCAACCATGATTTTAGTGCCCAAGCCGAATGAGGATTTGCATTTGCTTTCGCAAGCAAGTGCACTTCTTAAAAAAATCGGCTTCGGCTCGGTCACGGTTGCCACCGCCGAAGCGCACGACCGAACGATTGCGTTCACTTCACAGCTTGCCCATGTGGTATCCAACGCCTATGTCAAAAGCCCGCAGGCGGAAATTCACAAGGGCTTTTCGGCGGGAAGCTATCGAGATTTGACCCGTGTGGCTTGGCTGAATGAAAAAATGTGGACGGAGCTGTTCTTGGCGAACCGTGAAAACCTGGTGAATGAAATAGATATTCTGATTGAACATCTTCGGCAGTACCGTGATGCCGTTTTTGAAAATAATGCCGAAGCATTGGAAGCTCTTTTGCGGGACGGCAGACGGAAAAAGGAGGAAATTGACAGCAATGAAGCAACTTGAAGTGAAGGCAAGTAAGCCCTATTCGGTAAAAATCGGGCGTGATTTGCTGAAATCCTGCGGTGAAGTTATGCAAGGTGAACACCTTTACGGAAAAGTCTTAATTGTAACCGATGACCGTGTAGCGGAGCTTTACTTGAAAACCGTGTCGGAATCGTTGATACAGAGCGGCTTCGAGGTCTATTCCTACACCTTTCCGCAGGGGGAAAAATCCAAAACCTTTGATGAGCTTGTAAAGTTACTTAACTTTACGGTAAAATGCGGCTTTTCACGGTCCGATACACTCATTGCGTTAGGCGGAGGAGTGGTTGGCGACCTGTGCGGCTTCGCCGCAGCCGTCTATATGCGTGGCATTGCCTATGTTCAAATTCCGACAACGCTTTTGGCGATGGTGGATTCCTCCGTCGGCGGAAAAACGGCGGTTGATTTGCCCAACGGAAAAAACGCAGTCGGCGCTTTTTATCAGCCAACGGTTGTTCTTTGTGATATCGACACCTTAAAGACACTGCCCGAGGAAGAATACGCAAACGGTATGGCGGAAGTCATCAAATACGGTTTCATTCTGGACGGAGAATTGCTTGAAAAATTAAAGCGAAATTTTGACGAAGAAGAAATCATTGCACGCTGTGTGAAGATTAAAGCCGACCTTGTGGCAAGCGATGAATTTGACCGAGGCGAACGGATGCTGCTCAATTTCGGTCACACCCTCGGCCATGCAATTGAAGCGAAAAGCAACTACACCGTGCCACACGGAAACGCCGTAGCCGTCGGCATGGTCAAAATCACGCAAATCTGTGTAGAAAACGGACGGTGTCCAAACAAAACACTCGAACAGATGATAGACCTGCTGCAGCAATACCGCCTGCCGACGCAAAGCAAATACACGAACCGTGAGCTTTTTCAGCTGACTATGGCAGACAAAAAGAACAGCGGCGAAAGCATCACCGTTGTGCTGCCCGTGCAGACAGGCAAATGTGAATTGAAAAAAATGAGCAAAAACGAATGGAACGAATTTTTGAAGTAACAGGAGGAAGCAAGATGAATCGGACGGTTAAGCCGAGCGTGCTCAACGGCACAATCGCCATCCCGGCATCCAAATCCATGGCGCACCGCAGTTTGATTTGCGCCGCTTTGTCAGATTGTCCGACTCAAATCATCTGTTCAACGGTTTCGCAGGATATTGAGGCAACCGCAAATGCCCTGTGCACCTTGGGCGCAACGATTCAGCGCACCGAAAGCGGCTTTTCGGTCACGCCGATTCGCAAGCGCAACTCGGAAGCCATCCTAAACTGCATCGAAAGCGGTTCCACCCTGCGTTTTTTACTGCCGATTGCGTCAGCCCTCGGTCAAACTGCGCACTTTGTCGGGCAGGGTCGACTGCCGCAGCGACCGATTCAGCCGTTGGTAGACAATCTCACGGCGCACGGGGTTACTTTTTCCGCCGACCGCCTGCCGTTCACGGTAAGCGGTCAACTGCATGGCGGTGATTTTGCATTGAACGGCGATGTGTCCTCGCAGTTTTTCAGCGGCTTGCTTTTTGCTCTGCCACTGCTTGACGAAAAATCAACCGTTTCGTTTCAAACCCCTGCGCAGTCACTCCCCTATGTCCAAATGACCTTGCAGGTTCTTTCCGCTTTCGGAATTGACCTTGCCTTTGACGGCACAACAGCCGACATACTGCCTGCGTGCCGCTACCGCAGTCCCGAGCGATATACGGTAGAGGGCGACTGGTCAAACGCCGCCTTTTTCCTTTGCTCCGCCGCCATTGACGGTCAAATTACCGCAACGGGTCTGTCGACGAATTCGCCGCAGGGTGACCGCAAGCTATCGGACATTTTGCAATCGTTCGGTGCAAATGTAACCACCGATGACGGTTCAATCACCGTTCAATCCAACGACCACAAACCGCTTGCCGTCAACTGTTCCGATAATCCCGACCTTGTGCCGATGCTTGCGGTCATGAGCTGTTTTGCCTGCGGCACAAGTCGGTTTTATCAAGCAGAACGGCTGCGCATGAAGGAAAGCGACCGCTTGCAGGCAACCGTGGAGCTGATTCGTGCCCTCGGCGGACAAGCCGAAGCGAACGGAAGCACGCTGTTTGTTCACGGCAACGGAAAACTATGCGGCGGCACGGCGGACGGCAAA
>DNXM01000180.1:13111-16264 GCA_003505905.1 Oscillospiraceae bacterium | reverse complement strand
CTGAAGGACGGCGACACGGTGCTGATCGCCGAGGCCTGCACCCATCACCGCCAATGCAACGACATCGGCACGGTCAAGCTGCCCAAGCTCATCACCGAGCATTCGGGCAGGCAGCTGCACTTTGCCTTCACCTCGGGCACCGAATTCCCCGAGGATTTGTCGCCCTATGCGCTGGTGGTTCACTGCGGCGGCTGTATGATTACCGAACGGGAGATGAAAGCCCGTTTGCAAACCGCTTTGAACGCAAATGTGCCGATAACCAACTACGGCATCGCCCTTGCGCACATGAACGGAATCCTCACCCGAGCCTTGCAGCCCTTTGGCGATATGTGAATTTGTAATAATTGAAGCTTGCAAGCGAAGTGCCTGTGTCGGAGAAAGCCCTTTCTTCGTGACGCAGGCGCTTTTATATATTATTTACATTATATATTGCACTTTTTGTCGCATCCTGTCGGACGGCGCAAAAATGCGGTGCTTCCCGGCGCTTCGCCATGCCGTTCGGCAATTCCTTCAAGCGTTGAAAAGAAGTGCGAAAGGTGAGCTTCTGTCATTTTTGAAACCGTTTTGTAACGAATGGTTTGCACAGCCGAAAAGCCTTGCTGTTGCTTGATTTTCCGCCGTTTTTTACCCGGATTCGGCAAAATCGGCATTGACCGAAAAGCGTGCTTTGCTTTTGGTTATTGTTCTTGTTTTTATATAATACGGCAATTTGATACCGTTTTGTAACCATTTGTAACTTTTTCGGTTTTTCACAAAAATCGAGCTGTTTTCGGCGGTAAAAATCCCAAAAATCAGGTAGATTTTTCTCATACGGTCGCTTTTGCTTGTGCAAGTTGCACAAAATTGAGTTGGCAAATGATTTGACATTTCGGCAAAGCACCATTATAATTGGCAATCAGCGGTGGATAATAGCGTTGTAACCACCGTGTAACCATTAAGCACGAAAGACGAATTCCGATTAACAATAGCGAAGAATTCATCAAACAAGAAGGGCGAGAAAACACCTCCCCCGAAGGAGAAGATTCGATGTTAGAAAAAATCAGGAACCGTTCCCTGGCCATAAGTGTACCGAAGCGTATGCTTGCCGCCGTGCTGGTCATCACCATGCTTTGCGGAACCTTTCACGCAACAGCATCCGACGATAACCACTACTATGTTGACCTTTATGACGGCAAAAATTTAACAACCGTATATACCGACAAAACCACCGCCGAGGAAGTGCTTGCCGAAGCCGGCATTGTCGTTTCTTCCATTGACACGGTTGACGCCTCTCAATTCGTTGCAGGCAGTGACAACAGCGTTATCACCATTATCCGCCCGAACCTGGTCGGCGTGAACGATGAACACGGCACGGTCTACTTCGCCTTTGACGGTACGGTTGCCGAGGCGATTGAGCTTGCCGATGTTTCGGTCGGTGCAGATGACCTTGTGAACTACAAAGACAACGAGCCCGTTGAGGACGGCATGATTATTTCCGTTGCCCGTGCGTTCCCGCTCACCATTCGCTACCACGGCAAAAACATTGCCATTCAAATGGCAGTCGGCACCGTTGCCGATGCGCTGAAAAAAGCCGGTGTTACGCTCGGCAAAAACGATGTTGTTTCCCACAAGACGGACGATGTCGTTTCCAGCGGTATGGTCGTTTTCGTGGATGAAATTATCTACAAAAACCGCACCGAAACGAAGAGCATTCCGTTCTCTTCCTACACCAAAAAGGATTCGACCATGACCAAAGGCACCTCAAAAATCACCACCAAGGGTGTCAACGGTCAAAACGAACTTACCTACAAAGAAAAATATGTCAACGGCGTGCTGATTGACACGACTTTGGTATCCGAAAAAGTTCTCAAAAAGCCGGTTGCGCAGGTCACAAGCGTCGGCACAAAGAAAATCTATGATGTAAAAGCCAAGGGCGTGCCCTATTCCAAGCTCGGCACGGTCGCCGTGGATAAAAACGGTGTTCCCAAAAACTACACCAAGGTTTTTTCGGGCAGTGCCACAGCCTACACAGGCGGTGTATCCACCTCCACGGGGCGCAAGCCCGGCGTGGGTTATGTTGCCGTTGACCCGCAGGAAATCCCCTACGGCACCAAGCTGTATATCGTTGCCACCGACGGCACGGTTTACGGCTACTGCATCGCCGCCGACACGGGCGGATTCATTTACAACAGCAACACCCTTGTTGATGTCTATATGGCAAGCAAGAGCGACTGCATCCAGTGGGGCAGAAAAAATGTCAATGTTTATGTGCTTGGCTGAATGAATTCCTCGGATGAATAAAAGTTCACCCCTTAAAGTGAGCACCCGATGCTTTCGGGCGAGGCTTTATGGGGTTCTTTTTTGCTTAGTTTTTCCTGCTTTTTTCCTGATTTTCTCTTGCAAAAGCGAAAAAATCCATATATAATAAAAATAATCTAAAAAAAGGAATGAATTGCGATGAAAAAAATAATTGCCTTTCTTTTGGCGGCGGCTGCCGTTTTTTCGCTGACCGCCTGCACCGTCAAAAACGACAAGGCGGATGATAACACTGCCTCCACCGTCACCGCTTTGTATACGCTCCCCGGCAAGAAAAGTGCGCTGTTCGGCGATGTGCCGCAGCCCGACTGGGAGCTGACCTTTTATAACCGTGGGCAGGACGATTGGGGCTTCGTATACCAATGGGAATTCAAAGGCACGGACTATAAGCAATTCAAAAGTTACATTGACGACTTGAAAAAAGCCGACTTCGCCTATTACAGCACCTCAAATTACCGTGTTGCGCCGGAAAAAGAGCCGGAGTTTGCCGACAAGGCTAAAGATTGCGGCTACAATGCAACCTGGGTCGGCGTGCGCAAGGGGCTTTATGTGACCGTCATGTGGTACGGTGACGAATTCTTTGAAAAGCACAACATTACGGGTCCGAACTGCCGTGTGATGTTCTACACCTATAATCCGTTCCGCTTGCCCGAAACCACCACCGCCAAAAAATAATTCGAGAGGATATATACCGCTATGATTTCTCAACTTGAAAAACCGCTTGCAGGCGAACCGATTGCCGCCGTGAACACCTCCATGGGCGTTATTAAAATTCGTCTGTTCCCCGAAGCGGCACCCAAAACCGTTGAAAATTTTGTCACCCACGCCGAAAACGGCTATTACAACGGCTTGATTTTT
>DNXM01000180.1:7512-13059 GCA_003505905.1 Oscillospiraceae bacterium | reverse complement strand
GACCCCGAGGGCACCGGCTGCGGCGGCGAAAGCATTTGGGGCAGACCGTTTGAAGACGAGTTCTGCAACGACCTGCACAACCTGCGCGGTGCGCTCTCTATGGCGAACGCAGGCCCCGGCACCAACGGCAGTCAGTTCTTCATCGTTCAAGCCAAAGAAGTGGAGCCGACGCTCCTCACCCAAATGGAAGAGCTGGGCGAACGCTACTTCCCGGCACAGACCGTTGCCGACTATGAGGCCGTCGGCGGCACGCCGTGGCTCGATTACAAACACACCGTGTTCGGTCAAGTGTTTGAGGGCATGGATGTGGTTGATGCCATTGCACAGGTCGATGTCAACCGCAACGACAAGCCCGTTGAAAAGGTGGTTATCGAAACCATCACGATTTCTACAGCCGAATAAAAAATGCCCGAGCAAGCCGTTTGGTCTGCTCGGGTTTTTTGATAAATTTCCGTTTTGAATTAAAACCGTTCTAGAATGCCCTTTATATGCTGAACGATTTGGATTTGCTGGGGACATTTTGCTTCGCATATGCCGCACTTCACACAGCGGCTCAAAACCTCCTCCATGTCGGGCATTTCGGCACGCACGGCGTGCAAGCCGCCCTCGGCAACCTTGTTATAGGCGGCGAACACCTGCGGAATCGGCACATTTTTCGGACAGGGCTGACAGTAATTGCAGACCGTGCAGGGAATGACGGTGGAACGGTCGAACGCTTTTTTCGCCGCAACGAATTGCTCATGTTCCTCGGGCGAAAGACAGCCGACGCCGAAGCGGTTCGCACTCTCAAGGTTTTGCGTCACCTGCTCAAAATTGCTCATACCGCTGAGCAGCAACGACACCTGTTCCATATCCCACAGATATGCCAGCGCATTTTCAACGGGCGTTCTGCCGGCAGGCAGTAAGGCACGGATTTCCTCGCTCGGTTCAGCAAGCCGTCCGCCCCGAATCGGCTCCATAACCACAACGCCCAAGCCTTTTTCGGCGGCATACTTCAATCCGTCCATGCCTGCTTGGTGGTCGGTATCTAAATAATTAAGCTGAATTTGACAAAATTCGCAGCCGTCGTACTCATCGACAATGCGTGTAAAGATTTCGGGATTGTCGTGGAACGAAAAGCCCATGTGACGAATGCGGCCGTCCGCCTTTGCCTGACGCATTTTTTCAATGAGATTCAACCGCTTGACCGTTTCCCAATGCGGCGCATTGAGCGCATGGAACAAATAAAAATCCACATGGTCGGTGCCGAGCCGCTCCAGCTGCGTGTTGAGCAGGCGGTCAAAATCCTCCGCCGTTTTTACCTCGCCCATCGGCAGCTTGGTGGCAATATAAGTCTTTTCCCGATAGCCGTCCTTCAGTGCCTCGCCCACGATTTTTTCGCTCTCGCCGCCGTGGTAAAAATAAGCGGTATCCAAATAATTCACACCCGAGTCAATCGCATGGCGAATCATGCGCACTGCCCGGGCAACATCCACCTCATCCTTGTTCATCATCGGCAGGCGCATGGAACCGAAGCCGAGGCAAGACACCTCACAGCCTGTTTGACCGAATTTTCTGTATTGCATTCATAACACCTCATTTTCCTGCATTGCCCGGGGAATTTTCCGAGCGTCTGTTTCATTATAGCGCAAATTTTCGGATTTTCAATGTGTTTTGCTAAATGCTCACAAATTTCCGCCGCAATTTTTGAAACTTTTTATTGATTTGTTTTTTGAATTGCACTATAATAAATATAATTTTCCCGGCCATATTCTGCCAAAAAGGAGAACAGCATATGAAAAAAGTTCTTGCGGTGCTGCTGACAGCCGCCGTCATACTCGGTTTGTTTTCGGGGTGCGGTGCCGAAAAGCAGGCAAACAATCTCAAAATCGGGCTTGCAGCGCCCGACGCAACCCACGGCTGGGTGGCAGGCGTTGCCTACTACGCCGAAAAATTCTGCAAAGAAAACGGAATTGAATACAAGCTGACCATTTCAAAGGATGCCACCGAAATGCAGCAAAACATCGCCGAGCTGACCGATTGGGGAATGCAGGCGCTTGTGGTCTGGCCGCAATGGTCGGGCATGGAATCCGCCATTGACCGAGTGCTTGCAAGGGATATCCCCGTTGTCAGCTTTGATGTTGACATTGCCAGCAAGGGCATTTGTAAGGTAACCGGCAACAACTACGACATGGGTTACCAAAGCGCCAAGTACATTGTTGATAAAGTCGGCGAAGCCGCAACCGTTGCCGTGCTTTCCGTTCCGTCTGCCGCTTCGGTGTCGCAGATGAGAATTCAGGGCTTTTACGATTACCTGACCGAAATCAACTACGACACCGCCAACATTTTCGAAGTGGCGGAGGACAGCTTTTCCCGTGACTGCGGTTACAGCGACATGAAAAAAATTCTGAACGAGCATGACTGTGTGGATGCCGTGTTCTCGTTGGATGATGAGGTTTCCATCGGTGTAATAAAAGCCATCAACGAAGCCGAACGCACCGACATCCGTGCCATCACGGGCGGCGGCGGAATGCAGGAATATTTCCGCATGATTGACGACCCTGCTTATGCTTCGCTCGGTCTTGCTTCGGTGGTTTACAGCCCGTCCATGATTGAGGATGCCATTCAGGTTGCCATTGAGCTTGGCAACAACCAAAGCTCGAGCCGCAAGGTCATTATTCCGACGCACGTCATTACCTCGGAAAATGTCAAGGATTACTTAGACGCCAAAAACACGGTGTATTAAAGAGAGGAGTCTGTGAACGATGAAAGAATACATTGAGCTTGGACTGATTGCTCTTTTACCTGCCGCATTTGCTTGGCTCTTCACCTTTTTTATTCGCAAGGGTCGCATCAAAAAACCCGACGGCATTGCCGTACAGCTTATCATTGGCGTTGTGTTCGGTTTAATCGCCGTGATGGGCACGGAGTTCGGTATTCCGATGAACGGCGCCCAGGTGAACTGCCGTGACGCCGCCGTGCTGACCGCAGGCTTGTTCTTCGGCCCACCTACCGGCATCATCGCCGGTTTAATCGGCGGCATCGAACGCTGGTTTGCCGTGTTTTGGGGTGTCGGCAGCTTCACAAGGGTTGCCTGCTCCGTGTCAACCGTTATCGCCGGCTTTTTCGCCGCTCTTCTGCGCAAGTTCATGTTTGAAAACAAAAAGCCCGGCACGCTCATTTCCTTGGCGGCAGGTCTTGTGATGGAAGTTTTCCACATGACCATGGTGTTCGTCACCAACATGGCAACCCCCGATAAAGCCATCACCGTTGTGCGCAGCTGCTCCTCCATCATGATTTTTTCCAACGGTCTTGCCGTCATGTTCTCGGCGCTGGTTGTCTTTCTCGCTTCCGGTAATTCGTTTTCATTCAAAAAACACAAGGCTCGTGTGTCGCAGACCATTCAAAGAGGCTTGCTCGTCACCGTGATTTTTGCGTTCGTGACCACAACCACCTTCGTGCTCTTCTTCCAAACCACCATGTCGAACTCGCAAACCAATTCGCTGCTGGATCTCGCCATTGACGAAACGGCAAACGACATCAACGACACCTCCGACGAAAACCTGCTGCGTGTGGCGCAGGAAGTGAAAAAGGCAATCAAAACCCGTGATATCCGTTCCGTTGCAGACGAATACGAAGTGACGGAAATCAATGTTGTGGACGAAAACGGAACCGTTACCGACAGCACCACCAAAAAGAACATCGGCTTCGATATGGCGAGCAACTCCCGCTCGGCGGAATTCGTTCACTCCCTCAAGGGCGCCGACTCTTATGTGCAGGGCTTCGGCGATTCACCGTTTGACCGCACCGTCACACGCAAATATGCCGCTGTGAAAACCGACACCGGCTTCATCCTGGTCGGCTACGACAAAAGCAGCCTGCAAAAGGAAATCGACCGCCACATTGTCGGCATCACGAAAAACCGCCATGTCGGTCAAAGCGGCTACGTGCTGATTTTGGATGACTCGTTCAATGTTATCAGCGCACCGAAGGATTTTGCACTGAAAAACTTTGCCCGCACCGATGAGCGCATTGAGTTCCCCGACCCCGGCGTCACCTTTGAAATTTCGGTTTCCGACACGCTGTGCTTCGGTCGCTATGAACAGACCGAGGGCTACTACATTTTCTCCCTCTACCCCGAAGCAGAGGCCGTGCAGAACAAGTATGTTGCACTTTACACCAACACCTATTTGCAGGTAATCGTCTATGCGATTTTGTTCATCCTTATCTATACGCTGATTAAAAAGGTTGTCGTCAACCAAATCAAAAAGATTAACCAATCGCTCGCCCGTATTACGGACGGTGACTTGGAGGAGGTTGTCAACGTACGCACCAACGCCGAATTCGAATCGCTTTCGGACGACATCAACTCCACCGTTGACACGCTGAAAAAATACATTGCCGAAGCATCGGCACGCATTGACAAGGAGCTTGAATTCGCCAAGAACATTCAAAAATCCGCTCTGCCGAGCAACTTCTCCACCGTAAACAACCGCAGCGATGTGGAAATTTTCGCCTCGATGAATCCCGCCAAGGAGGTCGGCGGCGACTTCTATGATTTCTATTTCACCGACAAGAACAAGTTGCATTTTCTCATTGCCGATGTTTCGGGCAAGGGAATCCCTGCCGCCATGTTCATGATGCGTGCCAAGACCGAGCTGAAGAGTCTGACCGAAGCTGCTCTGCCCATTCACGAGGTGTTCACCCAGGGCAACGAGGACCTTTGCGAGGGCAACGACGCAGGTATGTTTGTTACCGCATGGCAAGGCAGTATTGATTTGAACACGGGTCTTGTTCAATTTGCAAATGCGGGTCACAATCCGCCGATTGTCAAGCGCAACGGCGAATTCCAATACCTCACGGGGCGTCCCGGCTTCGTTTTGGCAGGTATGGACGGTGTTCGCTACAAACCGCAGGAGTTCCAACTGGAACCGGGCGACATCGTTTACCTTTACACCGACGGTGTGACCGAGGCCACCAACAGCAAGGAAGAGCTGTACGGCGAGGAACGCCTGCTCACCCTGCTGCAAAACAATCAATTTGAAAATGTGCAGGAGCTTTGCACCGCCGTCAAAGCGGATGTGGATGCCTTCGTCGGCGACGCTCCGCAGTTTGACGACATCACCATGGTTGCGCTCCGATACATCGGCAAGCAGGAATCATGAACAATTCATAATTTATTTTTCAGCGAAAAAGAGATAACCGTGTCGCTTTCGGCAAGGTTATCTCTTTTATGCTTTCCAAATCAACGAATGCGCAGCAACGGCTTTTCTCGTTCTATTAGTAAAAAACGCACAGCGCACAAATGTCAACAAAAGTATCAAATTTGCAAGTGTTTCTGTATTTCAACTGTTTAATCAATAAATTCACAATCAAAAGGATATTCGCTGCCTTTGACCGTAATAAATTTATACGGGATATTCCTGTTGTTGCCTTTTTCATTGTAACGCCGCCTATATGATTTCATAAAAAGCGCTTCCGTTCTTCCCGAAAGATTCTTGAACATCTTTGTGAAAAACTGCTAAAAGGAGTGTTTCTCTGTACCGCTCGTCCTTCGAATCCCTTCTG
>DNXM01000180.1:7282-7430 GCA_003505905.1 Oscillospiraceae bacterium | reverse complement strand
GGTCGGGTTAATTCTCCCTTTTCATCCTTCTGCTGTCTTCGCCCTTGACGGGATTCGATTCGCGGCGACCGGGTCGCCTTGGTCGCTCGCGGTCGAAACACTCCACCGGAGTGTTTCTCTGTGCCGCTCGTCCTTCGAATCCCTTCTG
>DNXM01000180.1:0-7232 GCA_003505905.1 Oscillospiraceae bacterium | reverse complement strand
GGCACACCCCCGACCGTTGGTCGGGGGTGTGCCTTTTGGTCGGAGTGAAGGGATTCGAACCCCCGACATCCTGCTCCCAAAGCAGGCGCGCTACCAACTGCGCTACACCCCGTTTTTTCTTTTACCGTTTGCTATTATAGTGAAAAACTTTCCTTCTGTCAAGTAAAAGTTGCCGCCGAGCCGTCTTGTCTTTTTTCGCTTTTTCGCTTGACGCATACACGAAAAGCTTCTATACTTTTTTTGAAATCCCTTGAACGGAGGCAGGAAACATGAGCCAAAAACGAAACACCGTCGGTCGAATCCTTTTCGGAATCTTCCTCGCAATCGTTCTGCTTCTTCTGCTCGGCTTCGGCTTGCTTTGGTTGAACTTCGGGCGGTTTGTTACGGCAGGGCGCTCGATTCAAAAGCTTGAAGACAACCTTTACGCCATGGAAATTAAGGGCGATTACGGCTTGGACGAATTCCTTGAAACCGGTGGAGCCGACACCGACACAAAAGTCGGTCAATTTGTGGCAAGCTATCTGTCGCACGGGCTGTACGCCTACCAAGGCAGCCTCGCCCGCACACCGTTCGGCTGTTCAACGCTGTGCGTGCGCAATCAAGACGGCAATGTTCTGTTCGGCCGCAATTACGATTGGGAGGAAAGCACGGCGCTGATTCTGCACACCGTGCCGAAAAACGGCTATGAATCCGTTTCCGCCTGCTGTGTGGATTTTCTCGGGTTCGGCGAAAACTACCGCCCGGACGGCTCGGTGTTGGAGCGTGCCGAAGCGCTCGCCGCCGTTTTCGTGCCGCTTGACGGCATGAACGAAAAAGGTCTGATGGTGACGGACCTGATGGCAGGCGGCACAGAAAAAGCCGACCAACAAACCGACAAGCCCGATTTGACAACCACCACCGCACTGCGCCTGCTGTTAGACCGTGCCGCAACGGTGGACGAGGCCGTTGAACTGCTCGGGCAGTACGATATGCACTCCTCTTTGGACTTTGCGCACCATTTTGCCATTGCCGACGCAAGCGGAAAAAGTGTGGCGGTGGAATACATTAACAACGAAATGGTCGTCACCGAAACCGCCCTGCTCACCAACCACTACCTCGCACCGCAAAAGGGCGAAAACGGCGGAAAACAGTCGCACCTGCGTTACGATGCGCTGAAAAAACGCATCGGCAAAACGATGGAAAAAGAGGAAGTCGCCGCCGCTTTGGAATCCGTTGCGCAAAAAAATTATCCTCGCACGGATGGCACAATCCGCAAAACCGTTTGGAGCTGGGTCTATTCGCCAAACGAACAAGCAGCCGAATTTTTCTTCAACGAAGGCTTCGATTTTTCCTACAAAGTGTCGCTTAATTCCAAGGATAAGTGGATTCGAAAATAACCGCAAAAAATGCTTGACAACGACACTTTTCTTTTGCTATTATGCTAAACAATCAAGGCGTTTTTCAAAGGGAGGAGAACGGAGCATGATTGGTTTGGGAAAATGGGGCTGCGATGTCAACAGCCTTTTTTACAGCGGAAAGGTGGAAATTAACATCACCGACAACAACGGAATGTACCACTTTGATTTGAGCCTAACGGATTTCGATGTGCCCGAATATCGTGTGCTCGATGTGCAGGAGGAGGGCAGCGACACGCTGAAAATTAAGGTGCTTGTGCCGATGATTGCCAAGGAAGTGGAAATGACCGTCACCTTCACCGAAAACTCCTTCAGCGGAATCGCAAAGGTTCCGTTTTTGGGCAAGGTCAAGTTCAAAGACGGCTACAAAATAGCGTAAGCAACTGAAAATCATGCGAATTTCGTCACTTCACCGTGCGGGATTCGCTTTTTTTCTTGTCAAAGCAAGCGAAAAATGCTATGATAAAAAACAGAAAGGGACGGTGAACCCCATGAAACAAAAATTACTTTTTGTCATGTCCTCGATGAAAAGCGGCGGCGGCGAACGCAGCTTGCTCACGCTGTTGACCCTGCTCGATTACGACCGCTATGATGTCGACCTGTTTTTGTTTGACCGCTCGGGGCTGTTTTTTGACATGATTCCCAAACAGGTTCACATTCTGCCGCATTCACGGGAATACAGTTATTTCACCCAACCGTTTCCCGCAAGCGTCAAGCTGCTTGCCAAGCACGGGAATTTTTCCCTGCTGCGCAACCGCCTGCGCTACACAAAAATACTGCGCCGCTATGCCGCAAATTCCCTGGAGGCAGACGCAAAAGCGTGGCAATATTTCAAGCCCGTTTTCGACAAAAAATCTTACGACATTGCCATCGGATATTTGGAGGGCAACCCGGATTATTTTGTTGCCGACTGTGTGAACGCAACGAAAAAAATCGCTTGGATTCACAGCGACTATTCCAAGCTCCCTGCCGATGCCGAAAGCGACCTTGCTTTTTTTGAAAAGGTTGACAACATTGTTGCCGTTTCGCCCGAATGCACCGCCTCGCTGAAAAAAGCGTTCCCGAGCCAAGCAAACAAAATCGTGACGCTTGAAAACATCACTTCGCCAACCGTGATTCGCACCATGGCGCAAGCCGGCGATGCACCGGAATTGGACGAAGCCGTGCCTTGCCTGCTCACAATCGGGCGCATGGCGCCGCCCAAGGGCTACGATTTGGCGCTTGATGCGGCGGAAAAACTGAAAAAAGACGGCGTTCGATTCAAGTGGTTCGCCATCGGTCAAGGCGAACTGAAAGCACAGATTGAGCAAAGCATTGCCGAAAAAAATTTGCAGGATTGCTTTATTTTGCTCGGCGAGCGTGCCAACCCATACCCCTATTTCGCCAAGTGCGACATCTATGTTCAGCCGTCGCATTACGAGGGCAAGTCGATTGCGCTTGACGAAACAAAGTGCTTTGCCAAGCCCATTGTCGCCACCAAGTTTTCCACCGTTTTTGACCAACTGACCGACGGCAAAACAGCGCTCCTCGCCGAGATGAGCGGCGACAGCATCGCCGAAAAAATCGAAGCACTGATTCAAGACGAAGCCCTGCGCAAAACGCTCACCGAAAACTTACAAAACGAAGAAATCGGCAACGAAGCGGAGCTGAAAAAATTCTATGCACTCACGGAGGAAAAGGCATGAGCCTGATTTTGATTGTTTTCTTCGCCGTTCTTGCCGTGCTCCTGCTCGGCTGTTTGGTTGTGCTCGGGTGCGATTTTGTGCCCATGGGCTTAACCTTTGTGAAGCGACTGCACATCGGTCGATATTCCGATGAAGCGCAATGGAGAGCCGCCGCCGAAAAAAAAGCATTGCAATGGCTCAAAAAAATGCCTCCCCTGCCGATTACGGACGAAACGCACTACACCCTGCTCCCTCGCTTGCAGGGCAAGTATGTCAACCGTGATTTTCTGTGCTGGCAGCAGGCAAGCCTGCTGTTCGGCTTGGAGGAATCCGCCGAGGCGAAAAAGCTGACAAGAGCATACTTTGAAAAATGCGATGTGGCGAACGCTCCCTACACCATCGGCAACACCATGTTGCTTTATGCCCTGCTGAAAAACGGCTTTGCCGAAGACCCTGCCGTGAAAGCGGCGGCGGACAAATACGCCGAAGCCATCCTGCGCCTTGCAGGCAGCGGCACTCTGCCCTATCAGCCCAAGGGAATCAACCGCTTTGTCGACACCCTCGGCATGGTCTGCCCGTTTTTGACGCAGTACGCTTTGCTCTATTCAAACCAAGACGCATTGAGCTTGGTCAAACGGCAAATGGACGAATACGCAAGCTTCGGCATTCACCCTGCAACGGGTCTGCCCGTGCATTGCTTCAACGGGCAAACAAAAGCACCGCTTGGCGTTTACGGCTGGGGGCGTGGCTGCGGTTGGTACGCCATCGCCTTGGCGGAATGCTGTGACCTGCTTGACGGCAAGGACGCTTATGCTGCCGTGCTGAACGAGCGCATGGAGCGTTTTGCCAACGCCTTGCAGCCGTATCAAAACAAAAACGGCAGCTTCAACTGTCTGCTCGGCGCCGCCTCCCGTGCGGATTCTTCCGCAACGGCTGTGCTCGGCTGGTTTTTGAGCCGAAGCAAAAAAACAGAGCCGGCAAACAAAGCCAAGCAATATTTGATGAGCGTAACACGCCGAAACGGCGAAATCGACTTTGCTCAAGGGGACACAATGGGACTGTGCAACTATTCCCGCCGCTTCGAGCCGCTCCCCTTTGCGCAGGGCTTTGCACTGCGCATCGGCAAATAAAGGAGGAAAAACGGTGAAAAAGATTCTTGCCGTGCTTTCGGCACTCATCCTCGGTGTTGCCGCCCTGGTCGGCTGCACCAAATCGACCGTTGATAAAACAAACGAAGCTTCAACCGCCGCACCGCACATGGGCGAAACCGCAAAAGCCGAGGACGGAACGGTTTATGCCGTGGGCGAAACGGTGACAAATAAGGACGGAAAAACGCAGGTTGCACAGCCGATTGTGAACGCAAACGGCGAGCTTGTCGGGGTTGAACTGCTCACCCCCGAAGAAATCAGCTCCCGACAGGCCCTTGAGCAGGCGGAAGCCTCATACACCGGGCAAACCAATCGGGAGAAAATCACCACCGTGCGGGAACGAGGCACCTCGCCGAACCGGTTGACAAGCCGTCCAACGCTTGCGCCGACCGAAAAGCAAAGCGCCTATATGCCCGAAACGCTCCCCTCATACTATGTGCCCGAAACCACCGTTGCGCCGAGCAAGGTGAAAATCAGCTACCCCGGCGTGCTCACCTACACCGAAAACGGCACCGCCGTTCAGCTTCAAATCGACAGCTACAAGATTGAATCCCTTGAAAACGGCGCCGTTGTGACGCTCACCATCCATCCGCTGACCGCCCTGCGTGAGCCGATGGTTGCGCTGATTGGCTATAACTGCTACGATGCCGACGGCAAAAAGCTCAACGAGGAAACACTCTACGCCCGTGGTGCGCTCAACCCGGAGGGAACGGCAACCGAAGCATTCGCCGCACTAACCGGGCAGACGGTGAAGGTTGAATTTTTTAACGCCGCCGCATAACGCTGCGTGAAAGCTCTCTGACCCCGGAAAACGAACAGATTTTTCACATTTGGCGGCTAAAAACAGGCGTAAACACAAGGTTTTGCACATTTTCCACAAAATTTAATTGGAGTTTTCTCGCTTTTTTTCATTTATTTTGGAAAAAGCTCTTGCATATTTTGCATGGATACGCTATAATACGAGTACATATTGTTTCCATGGTATGTGAACAAAAAACATTTTCATCAAACGGAGGAAAAAAACATGAAGAAACTCAGCATTGTTCTTGCACTCATCATGGCTCTCTCCTGCTTCGCTTTCTGTGCAGCAGCATACGAAGCCACCGATGCACCCGCAGAAATCACCATTTGCGTGAAGTATGTTCCTGCTTTTGAGGATGGTTATCATTCTCATCAGATTCCGGATCAATACCTCTACTTCTCCGCAAAGCACGGCACCGTTCTCACCGCTAACGACATCCTCGCCAATGTGAAGGATGCAGCTGTTAAGAGCGGCGATGCCTATGTCATGGTTATTGACAACACCGAGTATGTCCTGAATTCCAAGGTTTTCAGAGCTTCCGACAATCAGAATTTTGTCAGCGAGAAGCTTGAATCCGGCAAAGAGTACAGCTATGTTGTTTACGCTGCAGAAATCAACGATGTTGAAAACTTTGCACAGGAGGCTGCAAGCGAGCTCGGCGGTTATGACTGGTCCGGCGTTGCCAAAGCAAATGTAACCCTCATCAACCAAATCATCAACGGCTTCAAAGCTGCTGTTGACAGCCTTGCAAACGCAAAGGTTGAAAGCAAGACCGAGAAGGCAGACACTGCTACTACCGCAGCTTCCACTTCTCCCGACACCGGTGCTTCCGCAGTTGCAGGCGCAGCAATCGTTGTTCTTGCTCTCGGCGCTACCACCGCTGTTGTTCTTCGCAAGAAGGAAGACTAATTGACTTTTCGTCAATAGACAACCGAAGCATACAGCCATCGGATTTATCCGGTGGCTGTTTTTTTGCGCTCCCGTGCAGGGTGCACGGTGCGGTATACTGATTTTAGGCGATGTGGGCATCGTCCCCTACGGAAAAATTTTATCAAAGCACAAACCGAAACCGCACGGCGGCACATTGATTATTATTTCATTTTGCTTTCAATTTGAAAATTGAACCGTTTCTTTGACCCTGCGGCGGAATTTACAAACAAAAACATCACAATCTATTTGCCTTTTGGCGTGTTTTCGGTTGACAATTTGCGTATTCGGGATATATAATATATCTGTATATCTGTGTATTATAATATACAGATGATTTTTTCGGAAAGTGGGCTGACTCGAATGAGTAAGTTATCCAACACGGAGCAAAGATTCCCAACCGCTCAAATGCTTTTGCGTCGAAGCGCAATTGCGATTTGTGACATTTTAATTTTGAACCTCTCTTATGTTTGTGCAAGCGCTTTGTTTTATGACGGCGGTCTGACACAAGCCATCAAGGAATGCCTTATCGGTCGCTCCTGGTACGCTTCGATTATTTTTGTTGCCGTGCTCTACTTCTTCGGGCTGTACAACAGTATGTGGGAATACGCCGGTTTGCACGAGCTGACCTGCTGTTTAGGTGCGGTTGTCACCTCCACCCTTGTCACGCTCGGTGTCGACACGATTTGCGAACGCTTCGAATGGTTCCATGTTGAATGGCTTCGCACCGGCGTCTACTTCTTTGCCATGCTGCTCACCTTCTTCCTTTCGGGTGCACTGCGGTTGTGCTACCGCTCCCTGCGCACGGTTCGCCGTGTGTTCAGCCGCCAAGGTGCCAAACAGCCCCGCATTATGATTATCGGCGCAGGCGACACGGGCATCACGATTTACCGTGAGTTCGAGGCAAAAAACTTCGCCACCGGCAGACCCGTTGTGTTTGTCGATGACGACCCGCTCAAGCAGGGTCACCATGTCGGCTTCGTTTCCGTGCTCGGCGGCTGTGAAAAAATCCCCGAAATCGCCGAGAAATACAACATTGACGAAATCATTTTGGCAGTTCCGTCCATAAAGCCCGAACGACGCAGTGAATTGCTGAAAATCGCCGTTACGACCGGCTGTAAGCTGAAAACCTCACTTTCGTTTGAAGAAATCACCGAACACCCCGATTCCGGCGCATCCGTGCGCAATGTCGAAATCACCGACCTGCTCGCCCGACCCGAAATCAAACTGAACAACGCCATCTGCGCCTATCTCCACGGACAAACAGTCATGGTCACGGGCGGCGGCGGTTCCATCG
>DNXM01000041.1 GCA_003505905.1 Oscillospiraceae bacterium | reverse complement strand
CTTTCCGCTTTCGTCAACGAAATGGAAAAGAAGCATCCGTTCAGGTGCGCCATTTCGCCCATGGTCAAAGCCATGTTCGAGGGTGCGGCGGCTTATATGAGCTTTCCGCTTCGCTTGGTGCTCGCCAATCTGTGGCTGTTCGGTCCGCTGCTCACCTTTGTGCTGCCCAAGGCATCCCCTTACGGCGAAGCGTTCCTTTCCACCACCTTTGCGTTTACCATGTCGGGCGGCTCGCTGACCCCGAATGTTATCCCCGATGAAGCGTATGTGGTGTGTAACCTTCGTCCGTCCGAGCATCAGAATGCCGAGGAATCGCTGAAGGTTTTGAAAAAGATTGCCGACAAGTATGATTTGGAATTTGAAGTGATGTATGCAAGAAATGCTTCCGCTTGCGCCAAGCTTGACGGTGAGGAATTTGCCTATTTGATGAAGTGCATCCGTGAATGTTACCCCGATGCAGGCGGTCTGCCTTACTTGATGACGGGCGGAACGGATTGCCGCCAGTTTGAGGTGCTCAGTGATAGCTGCCTGCGTTTTTGCCCGATTAAAATGAACGCCCAACAGCTTTCCGCCATGCACGCCGCCAACGAAAATATCGGCATCCCCGAGCTTGCCACCAGCGTCAAGTTCTATAAATATTTCATCAAAAACCACAAGTAATTCAACAAAAAACAAACCGCCGCATTTCCGNNNNATTTAGCTCGGGCTGCGGCGGTTTTTACTTGGACTATTGTTTTGTTACTATGGTGTATCAGAATACCATGTAAGTCTATATATGAATTCATACAAACGTCATTTCAATGATGAAATTATTAAACGATAGCGGATAAGCAACTGCCTATCCGCTAAAAAAACAGTACTACTTTGAATAAACAACTGATTTGTTGTATCTTGCATCCGGTGAAAAGGACTTTGTTGACTGGCCGACTTTCCAAATATCATAATCAACTGATGTAGCCTTTCCATACATAAGCCCAAAATGAAGATGGTCTGTGTATTTATAAGAAGCAGCTCCCGTTTTACCAAGAGTTCCGATTACTTTCGAAGCTGATACGAAGTCACCTTTCTTTACATACACCTTGTTCAAATGTTCGTAAAGCGAGGATATGTTATAGTTTTTATGGTAAATAATAACATAGTTTCCCCTTGCACCAGTATAATCTTGAAAAAGCACTTCACCGTCCGCAACTGCAAGAATGCTCTTACCTGCACAGCCTTTTGCTGAAATATCAATGCCGGAATGAATACGTTGATTAGTTGTGTTAAGCGGACGATAATGAGTTGAACCACCATCTTTACCATACATTCCGCTTATTGTTGTAACATCTTTTACAGGCCAAACTAATTTATATGTTGTAATTTTTGAATTATTAGATGTGTTCGCAGAAACGGAATTAGGATTGGTAGTATTCAAAACATCTTTCATTTTCTTAATTGTTCCGGGACCGAATTTTCCATCAGCAGAAAGATTGTATTTTTTCTGAAACGCAGTTGTTGTTGCTTTAGTTGCCTTACCAAACGAACCATCAACATCAAGTTTAGAAGCAGAAAGACCTTTGTTTGCTATACAATAGTTCAAAGCAGCCTGCATCCATTTTACTTCATTGACATTCGTGGTTGAAGAACGAACAACCTTTGAGCCGTTCCAATACGCATAATCTCCTGAGTTTTCCGGCGTATCGTACTGCCGGTAATTTGTTGTGTAATTTGCGGCTGTTGCGGTAAAGCTAATAGACAATACCGAAAAAACGGCTATGATTGCGAGTGTGATTGATAAAGATTTTACGATTTGATTTTTCATGCTTCAAAACTCCTTTTCATGTTGTTTTTGTATTACTGCAAGCATAAAGTAAGAAATTTGTTTCTCTACCCCCCGATCAATCTAAGATAAATAACCTGAAACAGATTATCTTACGAAACATTTTAACCTGTTTCAGATTATTTGTCAATAGCTGATTTAAGGTTCTTTATAATTTTTTCGGGGTGATTTTATGTATAACAGAATCAGAAGCCTTCGAGAAGACAGGGACATGAATCAAACACAGGTTGCAAAATATCTTTGTATGTCACAAACGGGTTATTCAAAATATGAAACAGGCGAAAACGACCTTCCTACAGCCGTGTTGATTAAATTATCAAAGCTGTATGATACAAGTGTTGACTATATTTTGAATTTAACTGATGAAACCAAACCTTACACAAGAGCAAAGCCCAACGATTGATTTTGCCTTTGATATTCAATATGCAAACAAACCGCCGCATTTCCGATTTAGCTCGGGCTGCGGCGGTTTTGCGTTGTCAGTTTTCTTTATTTTTCTTGCGCAGGGTTTCAATTGTGATTAGGATGAAGTGCAAATCCTCTTCGCTTAAATCCGATACATCAATGGTTTTTCGGTTTTCAAAGCCAAGCAGATAATCGCAGGAAACATGAAAAATCTGCGACAGCTTGACGAGAATTTCCGCTGACGGAGTTCGTTCCTGTAATTCATAATAAGACACGACCGATTTTGTGACATTTAACCGTTGAGCCAAATCCTGCTGGGTCAGCCCGTATTCTTTTCGCAGTGTTTTCAGCTTTTCGCCAAAGTTGACCATATCAACACCTCAATCCAAATATAGTTTACCTAAAAGAAAAACTAAGTTGGTTGACAATAGTATCAAAACGGTTGACAAAACATCTTGCGTGTGTTAATATGTACCCAAAACTGCATTTTTGTTTGGAAATATGCGGTGATTTCAATGCGAAAATGAAAGAGGGGGAATTGTTTTGGCATTGATAACAACAAAATATTCGTCCAATAATCCCGATACTCGAATGGAAACCGGTCGAGCCAAAACCTTGCAGGAAAGGACAATTTTTGAGCATAAGCCGGATAACGATGAGCAATTCAATAGCCTGTATAGTGCTGCCGTAAGGGCAAAGGACGCACGGGATTGCGAAAAAGCCGTGCGGTATTATACGCAGATTTTGAAAGAAAAGCCAAGCGATTGGGAAGCGCTTTTCTTTTCCGAGTATTTTGATGCGATAAATTGTGAAACTGCTGAAATTTCTTTGTCGGTGGAACGCATTGAAAAAATATCGTTGCGTGCGATTCAGGTTATCGCTTCCACAATAGCAAATGAAGCAGAGCAGAAAAAGGCGATTTCGGAGCTTTCATCGCAGGTGATGGTGGCTGCGTCCTCTTTTTTCAAAAATTCAATGGATTATTACAAAAAACATGAGCTGTCTGCTGACTCTTTTCAAGAGCTTTTTGACCGTTTTAACGCCATTTACAATATGCTGAACATTGTAGGAAAAAGCATTGATTCCGCATTTTCTTCCGGCAGCGAAATGTCGAATTCTGCCGAAGAACTGTTATCGTTGTCGGATACCTACGCAAAGCAATTTTATTCTTCGTATCTTCCGATTGCCGAAAATCTGCAAAAAACAATCGACTCCCTAACAGAAGTGTGTTCGAAAAATGCCGATATCATTCGTAAGTATCAAGACACGGTGGATAAAAGAATGGAATCCATGAATCGGTCACAGAATGGTGTTAAGGTATTTGGCGTAATTGCAATTACTTTTACAATTATCGGGTTGATTATTTTTCTGTATGAAAGCGGCTTGATTTAATTCTGCTTTTGATAAGAAAGTAAAATAATATGCAAAAAACAAACCGCCGCATTTCCGATTTAGCTCGGGCTGCGGCGGTTTTGCAATTGTATTTATTCGGTTCTTAAGGCGATTACGGGGTCTTTTTTTGCGGCTGTTTTCGAGGGTGACAAGCCGGCAATGACGGTGAGCAGAACGCTGATGACAATCAAAGCGATGACGCCGTAAATCGGCATGACCGCCAAGCCGTCGATTTCGGTCAAGGCGCCGACAATGGCGTTGATGGGCACCAAGAACAGGTACGATATGCCGATGCCGAGCACGCCCGAAACAAGGCCGATGATAATGGTTTCGGAGCGGAAAACACGGGAAATATCCTTTTTCGATGCACCGATGGCACGCAGGATACCGATTTCCTTTGTGCGCTCCAAAACGGAAATATAGGTGATAACGCCGATCATAATGGATGAAACAATCAGCGAAATGGCAACAAACGCAATAAGCGCATAGGTGACAATGTTGATAATGCTCGTGACCGAGGACATAATCAGGCTCACATAGTCGGTGTAGGTGATAACATTGCTTTCGTTGCCGTCCAAACGCTGTTGGGCGTTGTATTCGTCAATGACGGCTTTGATTTTTTCCTTGGCTTCAAAGTCGATGGGGTAGATGCTGATGTTGCCGGGGTTGTTCGGGTCAGCCGCACCGAGCACGGCGAGGTTTTCTTCCAAGGTGGCTTCCGAGAATTTCGGCTCTTCAACCACGGGAGCAGTGGAAGAGGTGTTGCTTTTGCCGCTCGTGGTTTGCTTTTTGTCGCCGGCAGCCGAACCGATATCGGCGGGAATTTCGACCTTGCTTCCGCTTTCCGCCGCACGGAACAACAGCGTGATGAACTGAAGCTTGGTGTCCTTATCCATCATGTTCAGCATCATATAGATTTTTTCGCCGCTGACATCTTTGTTGGTGTTGCCTGCGGTTTTCAACGCATCGTCCAAGGCGGCAATCAGTTTTTTGCGTTCGCTTGCGGAGCGGAGGTCTTTGAGAATGAGGCGGACAAGCTCTTTCTTTTCTTCTTTATCGTCGCCCTTGTAATTCTTGTCAATGTAATCGTAAATCTCGTCTTCCGTCATGGTTTCCACACCCTCGGGCATTTGAAGACTGCCTGCGGTGGCGGTGACGGTTGGTGTGCCTGCCGTGTTTGCAAGGAATGCAACGCTCGGCGTTTCAAAGGCGGCTGTGTCGGTGGCTTTTGTGGTCGGTTCTTCTGCCTTTTCATCTTGGGCTTCGGCGAACGGCAGACCCGTGAACACATCCTTTTTCGGGTTGGCTTTTTGCTCCTTGACAATGGCGCTGTTGTTGTTTTGGTTGACAACCTCAACGGTCAAATCGCTCAAATAACCGATGGTTCCCGCAACGGATTTAATCTCATTATCCGAGGTCTTTGCCTTGGCTGCCGGCTTGGCAATGCCGACGATTTTCAGCTCTTTGCCGTTGTCAATCAAGGTTTTCATATAGGCTTCATCGTCCGATTTGTCCTCCCAAATGCCCTTTGCGTTTTTCTTGTAGATGCTGCTGTTGGGGACAAGCTTGAACGACAAATTCAAAAATTCGCCGTATTCGTAGCTCTGGGTTTCATCGTCCTTCGGTGCGGTCGATTCTTCCTTTTTACTCTTTTTTGCGGTCGTGGCTTCCTCGGTGGTTTCTTCTTCACTGCGCTTTTCGGCAATCGCCGCCTCGAGCGTGCCGATATCCTCCAAGCCAAGGGAATAGAGCGTGTAGTCGCTGATTTCGTTGTTCTCGTCCACAAATAAAACCACTTCGCCGGTGTTGGTTGGCCAGTGACCGTCCAAAAGGTCATATTGGCTGTTGAGTAGCTCTTCATCGCCGACCAATTCGCTCCACAGCTCACCGCCCATACTGCTTACCGCACCGATTGCATCGGATACCTCCGACGGATTCACACAGAATACACCGTTGCTTGTGTCCGCTTTGTAAATCATCGGGGAAAGATTGTAGCCGTATTTAATGTCGGTGGTCAGCTTTTTGATTTCTTCATTGCTCTCCAAAAACTTTTTGAATTCCGCCAAGTTGTTCGTGGAGGTTTTGAACGAAAGGTTCGCCGCCGCATCGGCAAGCTGATTCTTGCGGTAAATCTTATTGCCCTCGTGTTCGACCTTTTCATTGTTGCTGTCTTTGCCGTCCTTGATGGAAGAAAACAGGCTTTGCATATCGAACGATTCCGTTTCAATGGTGAGCGGATAGGAGGCAAGCGTGTCCTTTTCGATGGAATCAATATAAGCCTGCATACCGTTGGACAGTGCCAAAATCAGCGCAATGCCGATGATGCCGATGCTGCCGGCAAATGAGGTGAGAAAGGTGCGCCCTTTTTTTGTGAGCAGGTTATTAAAGCTCAACGCCAAGGAGGTGCCGAAGCTCATGGAGGTGCGTTCCTCCTTGCTTCGTTTTCCTTTTTTGGCTTTGTGCGGAGGCGGCAGGTTCTCTTGCTCCTTTTCGCATTCCTCATCGGTGTAGGGGTTGGTGTCATCCACAATTTCACCGTCGGTCAGACGAATGATGCGGTTGGCATACTGTTCGGCTAACTCGGGGTTGTGCGTGACCATAATCACCAAACGGTCTTTGGCAATTTCGCTGATTAAGTCCATGATTTGAAGGCTTGTCTGCGAATCAAGCGCACCCGTCGGCTCATCCGCCAACAGGATATCGGGGTTGTTGACCAGCGCACGGGCAATGGCGACACGCTGCATTTGACCGCCCGAAAGTTGGTTCGGCTTTTTGTTCATCTGGTCGCTCAAGCCGACCTTTTCCAACACATCCCGGGCTCGCTGTTTGCGTTCGGCTTTCGATACGCCCGAAAGCGTGAGGGCAAGCTCCACATTGGAAAGAATGGTTTGGTGCATAATCAAATTGTAGCTTTGAAACACGAAACCGACCGAATGGTTGCGGTATCCGTCCCAATCCATGTCGGCATAATCCGCCGTGGAACGGCCGTTGATAATCAGGTTGCCCCGTTCATAGCGGTCAAGTCCGCCGATGACATTCAGCAGGGTTGTCTTGCCCGACCCCGATTGACCGAGAACGGCGACAAATTCGTTGTTGCGAAAATTCACGCTGACATCCCGCAAAGCCTGCACTTCGGTGTTGCCTGCGTAGTAGGATTTTGTAACGCCTTTTAATTCAAGCACTTGGGTTCACTCCTTTTCATACATGAAGTATAATAGCCGACTGTTAAAGAAAAGTCAAATATCTATTAAGAAAACAGAAAACCGTGCCGAGAAAAATCGACACGGTATTGCGTTATTCGGCAGGAGCAGGCTCTTCCTTGGCTTTCAGCTTTTGTATCAGCCGTTTTTTGACAAAGCGGTAACAGACAATTTGAATCAGCGCCGTTACAATCCACGAAATCGGGTAAGTAATATAAATCATTTCCAAAATCGGGTTCGCCTTGTAGACAGTGTAAATCCAAACAACTCGCAGCAGGCAGGTGCCGAATACGGTGACAATCATGGGCGCAGTTGATTGCCCCATGCCCCGAATCATGCCGACAATGACATCGAGCATACCGCATAAAAAATACGGGAAGCAGATGTAGCGCATACGAAGCGCACCGTAAGGCAAAATGGCAGGGTCTTTGGAATAAAGGCTGAGCAGGGGATTGCGGAACAGATAGGAAATGCCGCCCATGAACATACCGATGACGGTAACGGTCAGAAAGCACACAAGAAACACACGGCTGATGCGCTCGGTCTTTTTTGCGCCGACATTTTGGCTGGTGAAGGTGACGGCGGCTTGGTGGACGGAATTCATGGAGGTGTAGGTGAAGCCCTCAATGTTGGCGCAAGCGGCGTTGCCTGCCATAACCACCGAGCCGTAGGTGTTGATGGAGGACTGAATGATGACATTGGATATGGAGAACATCGCACCCTGCAAGCCGGCGGGAACACCGATGCGGATGATTTCAAACAGCTCCTTTTTGCGGATGGTAATATCCTTGGGGAACAAGCGGCAAACGCCGTCAATCCGAAGCAGGCATAACAGCACCAGCACGGCGGAAAGAATCTGCGAGATAACGGTTGCCAAGCCGACGCCTGCCACATCCATATGAAAGCTGCGCACAAACAGCAGGTTGAGTGCAACATTGATAAGCCCCGAAGCGGTCAGAAAGTAGAGCGGACGCAGGGTGTCGCCCATGGCACGCAGAATGGCAGAGCCGAAATTGTAGAACATGAGCGCAGGCATACCGGCAAAATAGATTTTTAAGTAGAGCGAGGATAAATCCAATACATTGCTCGGTGTACCCATCATAACCAAAAAGGTGCGGGAAAGTGTAACGCCTATTAAGCCGCACACCACGCCTGAAATCAAGCTCACCGCAACCGCTGTATGCACGGCATCGTGCACACCCTTTCGGTCGTTCGCACCGATTCGGTTAGCTACGGTGACGCCGGCACCGATGCTCAAGCCGACAAAGACATTGATAATCAGCGCAACCAAAGCGCCGGTGGAGCCGACTGCCGCCAAGGAAGTGTTGCCGCAATAGCGACCGACCACCACGATATCGGCGGCGTTGTATAACAATTGCAGAATGCCCGAAAGCATGAGCGGCAGGGAAAAAAGCAGAACCTTTCCGAGCAGAGGTCCGTTTGTCATATCTATTTCACGGCTTTTTTTACCAAGTACCATGCGTTTCGACCTTTCAAAGAAGTTGTTTTTATCATTATACTCGCCGATTTCGGGATAGTCAAACACATTTCGTGATTTGCTCTTGATTTTCGTCGGTAATAAGAATAAAATAGAGATGAATTCTTTTGTAACGGAGGAACAGTATGAAAAAGATTACGGCATGGTTACTCACCGTTGTGATTCTGTTGGCAAGTACAGTACCTGCTTGGGCGACAATTGAACTGGAAGAACTGGATGTACCCTACAAGATTAAATACCAGGTTTATGATGACGGATACTGTGAACGGGTGAATGTCAGTTGCCTTTTTACCGACCGTTTCACGAATTTCCTGCTTTACAGCGATGCCGAGCGTGAGGAAAAGTATAATATTGAGCAGATTTTACCGTACCTGCAGTTGGATTACCGCATTGACGGCGGTGCTTGGCATTACAACAGCCTGTGGGACAGCGATGTTACTAACCCGAGCTTTTGCCGTCAGCTGTATGCAGGTGATACGGTGCGTTCGCTTGAGCTGTTTTATCTGAATAATGCGGACAACCGTGAGCTGGCAGGCAATTTGTGCAAGGTTGACAGCAAAAAGACACCCGATAACACAGACCGTTATGTGTTCGATTTTGAAAACCACTCGCTCTATTTTCGCTTGCGTTTGGCAACGAATATTTATGTGGACGGAGAATCACGCATTTTGACCTCCGATTGGTCGGATGTTTACACCGTGCGTCGTGATGCCGATTTCGGCAAAGCGCCGACGGAGCTCGAAAAGCCCGTGATTCGGGATGCACAGGTGAAATACAGCGAAAGCAACGAGATGCCGTATCTTTCCCTGCGGTTCGATACCTCGGAAGCAACAAAAGAAGCGGAAGGCTGGTTCAGCTCTCAAACGCAGTCGCAGATCGGTGTGGAGGCGTTGCTGAACACCGGTTCGGGTGACTATGAGGAGGTATCCATGAACACGCAAACCGGTTACACCACGGAGGACGAAAAAATTATCTATTTGGATACATCCGATTGTGATGATGCGCACACGATGAAGCTGAAAATTCGATATGTGACTTATGTCGACAACGAGCCGCTGTATTCCGATTACAGCGACGAGGTTTCTTTTTCGGTGCCCCGTTGGACGGAGGAAACCGGCGTAACACACCCCAAGTGCAAGCTCTGCGGAATCTGTCACCCGATTTTCGGGCTTTGTATGTTTATTTGGCTCGGCATTCTGCTGGTAGTTGCCTTGATTGTCGGCATCATTTTGAAAATGAAGATTGACAAGGTGAAGGCGCAGAAGGCATTTGAAGAAGAGGAACGCCAAAAGAAAATTGAGGCAGAGCAGGAAGCACGGCGAAAGCTGAAGGAAGAAAAGAAGTTAAAAAACAAAAAACAACCGTAACAAAAAGGACGGAGGGATTGTGTGGTATTCTACTACGGCGCATTGGTCGTTTTGGCTTGCATTGGCATGAAGGTCAGCTTCAAAGGCTTTGAACGGGAAGATGCGCTCTCTATGCGCACTACCAACTCCCTGCGCGGCTTTTTCATTCTGTTGGTCATGTTGAGTCATTTTCGGGATTATTGCAGTCCGTACAAAAGCACGTTCGATGTTCTCGGCGGTCGCATTTCCGATGAGCTGGGTCAGCTGATTGTGGTGCTGTTTTTGTTTTATTCGGGCTACGGCGTTTGCGAAGCGATTCAAAAAAAGGGGAGCGGTTATGTTCGCTCATTCCCGAAAAACCGCATCTTGAAAACGCTTTTGCATTACGATTTGGCACTGCTCCCGTTTTTGATGGTCGGATTTTTGTTCTATTCGGGCTTTTCCGCCCGTAAAATGATTGGCGCTTTTTTGGCTTGGGACAGCCTGGGCAACAGCAATTGGTATATTTTCGCCATGTTGGTGCTGTATGCAATCACATGGATTGCATTCTCGGTGTTCGGCAAACGCAAATACCTTGCCGCCGCTGCCGTGACGGTGTTGACGATTGTGTATATGTTCGTTGTATCAAAATTCCAAGGCTATTGGTGGTACGATACCGTGCTGTGCTATCCGCTCGGAATGTGGTTTTCCCTGTTCAAAACAAAAATCATTCCGTTTGTTACAAGGAACAATCTTGTTTGGCTTGTCACCGTGGCGGTTCTCGCCGTCGGCTTGCGATACACCCATTGGGTCGGTCGGGCGATTTGGTGGCGTGTTGCCGAAGCCTGCTGTTTTGCATTGCTGGTTGTGTTCGGCTCAATGAAGCTCACCGTTCACAACCGTGTGCTGGAATGGCTCGGAAAGCACACCTTTGAAATTTTCATCCTGCAACGCCTGCCTATGAAGCTGCTCTGCAAGCAGGGGCTTGCGCCGCACCAGGTGCTGTTCTTTGCGGTGGTGCTGGTGATTACGCTTGCACTTTCGTTCCTGTTCCGTTGGCTGATGCAAAAAACGGATGCAGTCTTATTCAAGCCGAAGAAAACAAACGAATAGAAAAACGCTCGGATTTGTTCGTCCGAGCGTTTTTTTGCGATTCACTTAATTTGTTTGTAGGTGTTCCCTTTCACCATAAACACGTGCTTGGAAATATCCATGAGCGGTTTGTCGTGCATGGAATCGGTGTAAAGGCAGTCAATGGTGACATCGGGGTAATACTTGCGGAATGCCGTTACCTTATTTTCACGGAAGCACATATTTTCAATGCGCCCCGTAACAGGGTCAACCTCCGAAGCAATGTAGTGGTTGATGCCGATGCGCCGACAGATTTCGCCGATGACCATTTCGGGAGAAGCGGAAATCACGATATCGTCCTCGTGGCGCACATCCTCATAAAACGGCTTGATTTTGTGAATGTTGTTATCCCAAAATTCCATTACAATTGCGTGCATATCCGGCACCTTTGCCAAATACTGCTCCACATATTTGGAGTAGCGAGCCATGCCTTCCTCCAGCCGAAGCGTGCCGATGTTGTATTGGAACACGCCCGAAATCATGCGGGGAACATGGCGCAAAACCGATGCGTCACGCAAAAGCATCATTTTGAACAAATCAACAAAGCTTTCCCCATCGTAAATGGTGTTGTCAAAATCAAAGACATTCATGGTTCTCTTTGTTTCCTTCCCTGATTTTACTGACCGGTCATGGTTTTGTAAATGTTGCCGACATCGTAATCGGCTACGGTAATGCTCAAATCGCAGTTGCGATAAGGAGCTTTGTCGGTGTAGAACACGACTGTTACATAAAGACCGTTTGCAACCGTACCGTAGTAGTATGCGTTACCGTCCACCGCCTTGGTCGGCAAATCCATATTGCCGTAGCTCTGTGAAAAGCCGGCAGAGGCGAGCTTGTTGGTGTAGGCGAGGAACTGCTCATAGGTGAAATTATTCAAGCTGATGGAAACGCAGTTGCCGTCTTTCCCGGCAGAGGTGGAAAGAAAATCTACTTTTTCCGCTGCCTTGGGCAGTGCTTTCATAAAGGCATCCGTCGGCCATGCTTTGTTTTGACTGGGCAAGGTGTTGCCTGCGGGCACGGTCTGCGCCTGTACTTCGGTGGGCAAGGTTTCCCCTTCGCGGGCAGGATTGGTTTGAATGGCGTAAACATAAGTGGTGACGGCTTCGTATTCGGTCTTGCCGTCTTTTCCGCTCACGGCTTTGGTAACCGCCTCACCGTCTTTACCGGTGACGAGAATCGGGGAAAGCGTGGTTTGAATGACGCCGCTTTCATCGGTCACCCATTCGCCGGGATGATAGTTGTCCGTGGTGGCTTCTTCGGCTTTTTCGCCTTTTTTTTGGCAAGCGGCAAACGCAAAAGCCAAGGTAAGTGTGAGAAGAACACAAATTGTTTTTTTCATGGTACATACCTCCTTTGCTCCATTTTATCACAGAAGACGAATGCGGTCAATTTTTTACGAAAAATTTAATTTTTGTTTGACAAGTGGCGACTTCTCAAAGTAAATTCCACAGTGGAATTTGCGGTGGAATTTAGTTTGGGAAGGAAAATGAGGTAGAATTTAGTCTGAGAAGGAGGCTCAGACTATGAGTAAAAAAAACAAACACATGACCTTAGATGACCGAATCGAAATACAGGAATGCCTAAACAAGGGTATGACCTTTAAGGCGATTGCATTGCGAATCGGCAAAGACCCCACAACCGTGTCCAAAGAGGTAAAGCTGCGTGCAATCTCTTACACAAACAGCTTTACCAAAACGGATGAATGCTGTCCCAAGCTGTTGCGAGCACCCTTTGTGTGCAACGG
>DNXM01000157.1:7294-7461 GCA_003505905.1 Oscillospiraceae bacterium | reverse complement strand
ATTACCGCACCGCAGGGCAAGTACGAAACGAAAATCAAATTATGAATGGATTTAGCCGCCGAAGTAGTCGGATTCAATGTAATCCACGCCGAGGGAGCGGCAATAGGAGATGGCGAAAATGTCGTTTGCCGTCCAAACAGCAACCTCCAAGCCACGGGAATGGAAAT
>DNXM01000157.1:5387-7265 GCA_003505905.1 Oscillospiraceae bacterium | reverse complement strand
TGAGCATTTTATCGTCCACGGTGGTGTATTCGGCGTCAATCGAAAAGCCGTAATCCAGGCACTTGCTGTAATCGTCGCCCTCGCCGTAGGTGAGCATGATGCCGAGTGTCGGGAACAGCTCGTGCGCACGAACAAGGTTGTCCATTTCGAACGATTGCAGGATGCACTTGTCGAGCGAATAAACCTCTGCCGCCAAGTTGAATGCCTTTTTGATTTGTTCTTCGGTGAATTCGCCCTTCAGCTCAATGAAGCAAATCATGTTGTGCTTCTTCATAATCTCCAAATATTCCCGGAAGGTGCAGAGCTTGTCGTATTCCTTGCCGGCTTTTCTTTTGAGGGGCTGTGCGGTCAGCTCGGCGAGCGTGGAATCGGCAACGGCAAGGGTTGTGCCGTCCTTCAAAACAACATCGCTGTTGTGGGACAAAACCAATTCGCCGTCCTTTGTCACACGCACATCGGTTTCGCAGCCGCCCGAGCCGTGCTCATACGCTTTTTCAAAGGCGGTGGCGGTGTTTTCGTTGTATTTTCCGCTGTAGCCACGGTGCGCAATCATACATTCCTCATGCACAACGGGTGTGCCCGAAAAGAAAGCACCGATTGCGGTGACAAGCGCCATAAAAGCGGCAGTGAACATTTTGAAATAAATCATTTTGAAGCTCTCCTTTATTGTTTGATTGTTGGTTACGAATCGCATTTTTCAACAAGAGCCTGCGCCGCCGAGCGCAGCCGCTCATCGGGGTGGTTGAGGTAAGCGGCGGCGGTGGCTCGATAATCGCTCGGGTTTTCGGTGTTGGCAAGCACACGGAACAGCAGGGCAAGAAGCTTGGTCGGGCGCAGATAGTTGCCGCCCAGAATATCACGGTATTTTTCACACCCTTTTTTGCCTGCGGTGAAGCTTTGCAAAAGCTTATCAAAGCAAAACAGCTCCCGCTCGCTTTCGGTCATCGGGGTTTCGGGCTGTTTGGCGTTCATCGGGCAAACCCGTTGGCAAATGTCACAGCCCCAAAGGTTTGTGCCCATGCTTTCGGCAGATTTTGCCGTGGGAAAAACCGCACATTCCTGCAACGCACGGGTGCACCGGCTCGGCTCAATGCCGTTTCGGTTCAACGCTTTTTGCGGACAGGCTTGAATGCACTTGCCGCACTTTTCGCAAAAGGAGGATGCCGGCGGATGTTCAAATATCGGCTTTTCGTCCTGCTCCGGGGCGAACACGCCGCGAATGCCGATGACCTCCATTGCCATGCGTGTGCCGAATTTCGGGTGCGCAATGAGCGTGTTTTGCAGCGGAAGCCCGAACTTCGCCGCATATGCCAAATGCTTGTAGGGATACGGGCAGTCAACGGTTTCATAGCCCTCGTTCCGCAGGGCGCTGACCAGCTCTTTTTTGATAAAATAAATGCGGTTGGATGCCACATAATAGCGGTCGATGAACGCACAGTCCGCAGGCGGCGAAGCCATTTGGGTGTAGGGGCAGGCGAGCAAAAGGTAGGTGACACCGTTCACGCTCACCGCCGTATGCTCCAAGCCGTTGAGGAGCGGTTCAATCGTTTGAAAAAAGTTTTTCATCGTTGTGCAATGTCCCGTGCTACGACAATGCCGGTAACGGATGCCTGCATCAAGCCTCTTGTGATGCCTGCGCCGTCGCCGATGGCGTACAATCCGTCAATGGCGGTGCGAAAGTTTTCATCCACATCAAGCTTGGAGGAATAGAATTTGACCTCCACGCCGTAGAGCAGGGTGTTCTTGGAATAAAGCCCGGGAGCGACCTTGTCGAACGCACGCAAAGCCTCGATGATGCTTGTCAAATGGCGGTGCGGCAGCACAAAGGAAAGGTCACCGGGCACAGCGGTTTTGAGCGTCGGCACGGTGGTGGATTTT
>DNXM01000157.1:4597-5372 GCA_003505905.1 Oscillospiraceae bacterium | reverse complement strand
ATCGGTGCGGCGGCCCATGAGCAAATCACCCAGTCGCTGAACAATCACACCGCCGCCTGTGAGCATATTGCCAAGCTGTGCGATGTACCGTCCGTATTCAATCGGCTGGTCAAACGGTTCGGTGAAACGGGTGGAAACCAGCATGGCAAAATTGGTGTTGCCCGTGTGCGAGGTTTCATCCGCATAGCTGTGGCCGTTGACGACCGCAATGGATTTTTTGTTAAAGCTGTCGCTGAACTCCTCGTCGTAATGCTCTTCGCTGACAATTCCGCCGGGGTTCATGCAAAAGGTGCGCACCTTGTTTTCAAAGGTGTCGGAATAATAAACCATTTTCGCTTCGTACAGGTGCTTGGTCAGTTCGTCCATCACGGAATTCGGCACCTCGACACGCACGCCGATATCCACTTCGTTGTTGCGCACACCGATGTTGTTTTCCTTGGCGATTTTATTCAGCCAAGCGGCACCGCCTCGACCCGGGGCGGCAACCACATAGTCCGCTTCCACTTCCGTCGGCTCTTGACCTCGGGCGGTGAGAACGGCGCCGACGGCTTTGCCGTTTTTAATCATCGGGTCGGCGTGGGTGCGTTCGCAAAAGGTGAAGCCCGGCTTTTTCAGCAGAGCGTCATACATATTTTTCAGCACTTCATAGCTGTATTCCGTGCCCATGTGACGCACGGGGCAGGGAACCAAATGAATGTTGTGCTTGGAGCATTCATAACGGATTTCCTCAACCTTGCGGTCGTTCAAGCCGAACACGGTTTCGGGTGCGCCGTAC
>DNXM01000157.1:0-4571 GCA_003505905.1 Oscillospiraceae bacterium | reverse complement strand
AAGGTGCGCCGTACTGCAAATAAATCGAATCGGCATAGTGAATCAGCTCACGAGTTTTTTCTACGGAGAGGTAGTCGGTCACATTGCCGCCGACTTCTTCGGAAAGGGAAAGCTTGCCGTCCGAGAATGCGCCTGCGCCTGCCCAACCGCTCATGATGTTGCAGGGCTTACAGCGCACGCATTGACCCTTGCTTCTTGCCGGGCAGCGGCGGCTGTCAATCGCCATGCCTTCATCCACAACGGTTACTTTGTAATCGTCACCGAATTTGTTGAACAATTCAAGTGCGGTGAAAATGCCGGCAGGACCGGCACCGATGACAATTACATTTTGCTTTTTCATTGCTCTGCCTTCTTTTCTTTGGGTTCGATTTTTTCTTTCAATAAATAGATGGGTCTGTTCTTGCTCTGTTCAAAGGTCTGCGCCAAATATTTGCCGAGAATGCCGATGCAGAAAAACTGCAAGCCGCCGAGGAGAAGCACCAGAAACACCAACAGCGAACCGAAGCTGAACGCTACGGAGGTGGCGGCGCAGACAATCAGGTTAATGACAAGCACCAACACGGACACAATGCACAGCAAAATGCCGAGCACGGTCGGAATCATCAGCGGTGCGGTGGAAAACGCAACAATGCCGTCAATGGCGTAACGGAACAGCTTGGTGAACGACCATTTCGATTCGCCCTCGGTTCGTTGCTGTACTTCGTAGGGGATAAATTCGGTGTTGAAGCCGACCCAAGAGAGCAGACCCTTGGAGAAGCGGTGGTATTCGTTGAGCGAGAGCACCGCTTGGGCAACGGGCTTGCGGAAGGTGCGAAAGTCGCTTGCACCCTGTTGAAAGTGCGTGTCGGAAACGGCGTTAATGAGCGCATAAAATTTGTCTTTGAAAAACACGAGCTTTTTGTCCTCGGCTCGCTGTGCCTGGTAGGCGGCAACGCAGTCCAGCTCGGGGCATTCATCCAAACGGTGCACCATTTGCACCACCACCTCGGGGCGCTGCTGCAAGTCGGCATCAATCAGGCATTGCAGCTCGCCCGTGGCGTGCTCCAAGCCTGCCCGCATGGCGGCCTCCTTGCCGAAATTGCGGGAAAACGACAAAATGCGAATGTTGGTGTCCGCTTCGCTGTGCAGTTTTTTCAGCTCGTTAAGCGTGTTGTCCCGACTGCCGTCGTTGACAAACACGATTTCGTAATCATATTCTTCGTTTGCAAATGCGTTCACAACCGCATCGTGAAACGCACGGATATTTTTTTCTTCATTGTAGCACGGCACAATTAAAGAAAGCTTCATTTTCATTTCCCTCTTTCAACGGTTAAAACAAATGAATGTTGAGAACACCGAGGTCCTCGAGCAAAATTTTTAAGCCGATTAAAATTAAAATGATACCGCCTGCCAGCTCGGCTTTGCTTTTGTATTTTGCGCCGAAACGGTTGCCGATAAACACACCGCCGACGGAAATAACAAAGGTGATGATGCCGATGAGCAAAACCGTCCAGCCGATGTTAACATTGTCCTGCAAGGCAAAGGTGATGCCCACAGCCAATGCGTCAATGCTCGTGGCAATCGCCAAAGCAAACAGCTCTTTGATTTTGAGCTTGTCGGCGTTTTCGTTGTCGTCCTCGTCTTTGCCGAGTGCCTCCCGAACCATGTTTGCGCCGATGAGCGCAAGCAGACCGAACGCAATCCAATGGTCAAAGCTTGTAATATATTTTTGAAAGCCCGAGCCGAGCAGCCAGCCGACGGTTGGCATCAGCGCCTGAAAGACACCGAAAAAACCGCCGATAATCAGCGCATTTTTCATGCTGAATTTTGTCATGTTCAGCCCCTTGCAAATGGATACGGCGAACGCATCCATCGCCAAGCTGACGGCAATCAAAACGATTTCAATAATTCCCATGTTCTCTTTCCTTTTCTTTCATGTTTTCAGCAGGTGAAACGAATACCGCTGAGTGAACGGATTTGTTCCATTACCTTGCTCACCGCCAAAGACATCCGACTTGCCTCTTCATAGGCTTCGGCAAATTCCTCGGGATGCTCGGCGAAATTTTGAAACGCCTTGGCCTCGTGCGACATGATGACATACTTTTCCATGTCCTGCACCACTCGAATCGGTTCAGCATCTTTTTTGCAGTAGGTGATGTCGTTGAGCTGTGAAATCGAGCCGATGCGCACCGTGCCGCCGTCGCCCAAAATCTGCGAACCGCCGAAGCCCTGCGCCAGCTTTGACCAGGTCATCGTCAGCATCATGCTGTCGTATTCGAAAACGGTTGTGCCGTAGCCGTCCGCTCCGCTTTCCAAAAAGCCGGCGTGGCTGATGATATTATTCGGCACACCGAACAAATCCAGCGCCGGATAAATGCAGTAAATGCCCAAATCCATTAAACAGCCCGTTGCAAAAGCCGGGTTAAAAATGTTCGGGTTTTCGCCCCGTTTGTAGGCGGGATATTTGGAGGAAAGCTGTGAAAAATCAAACTGTGCCGTGGTGATGTTGCCCAGCGCACGCAGGGAGGATTTCAACTGCGGACGCACGGGATGGTGCATATACATAATCGCTTCCATGTAAACACGCTCGTGCTCTTTGGCAAGCGATTGCAGTTCCTTGAGTTGAGCCGGTGTGACCGTAATCGGTTTTTCGCACAGCACGTGCTTATCCGCCTGAAGCATTTTTTTGCTCTGCTCGTAATGCAGTGAGTTCGGGCTGGCAATGTAAACGCCCTCGACATCGGCATTGCGTGCCAAATCGTGCAGGTCGATAAACACCCTGGGTGCGCCGAACTTTTCTGCCAACGCTTTGCCTTTGGAATAGCTTCGTGAGCAGACGCCGATTAGCTCCATGCCCTCTATGAGCTGTGCGCCTTGAATGAATTCTTCGGTAATCCAACTTGTGCCGATGACGGCGTATTTCATCTTGCGTTCCCTCGTTTTCTTACGGAGTCAAAGCGGTGAATTTTTTCAGCTCCGCTTCGTTGCCGACTTCTTCGTTTTGTAAGTTTTCGGTGAGTGTTTTGCGCAGGGCTTCGTCTTGAATCAGCGCTTCGATTTTTTCGGCGATGCTGTCACCGCTCATCTCGGCGAGCAGTGCGGTTTTGCCGTCGGTCAGTTGGTCAAAAACGGTGGTGAATTTGGTGGCGACAATGGGCTTGGCAAAGCACTTTGTTTCGTCAAGCGCAATCGACTTGCCCTCGTAATGCGACGGCTGAACATAAAGGTCGCAGTGCGCAATGTACGGATACGGGTTGGTGCGTTCACCGAGAAGAATCAAATTTTCTTCCAGATTTTTTTCACAAATTTCACGCTCGATTTGTTCCTTCAGCTCGCCCGTGCCGATGCAGAACCATTTGAAAGCAAAGCCGTCTTGTTTTAATTTTTCGGCGGCGGCAACGGCAAAGTCGTAACCCTTTTGTTCACGCAGCCGTCCGATAGTGAGCAGCTTCGGGCAGGAAATGCTTTCAAATTCGCTCGGCATTTTTTCAGCCTGCGAACGCAGAACGCTCGGCGAAGTGATGTTTTCAATCATGTGAATTTTTTGCGCCGCTTCGGGAAAAACTTCACGCAAAACCTTTTCGCATTCGGGCGAAACGGTAACGAAAGCATCCAGTTTTTCCACAAACGGGCGGTCAAAGTCCGCATCTAAACCGAGCTTGGAATAGTCGTTGTGAATGTAGCCGATTTTGGTTTTGGCTTTTACACATTCGGCGCAAAAATAAAGCGCATTGCCCTCTAAATAGCCGATGGCGGTATCGTATTCTTTTTTGATTTTCGGCAGAGTCGTTTTCAGCATGTCCCAAATTTTTTTGCGGTTGCCCTTTTGCAGCGCTTTTGCATAGAGCAAACGGTTGAGCGCAAAGCTCGGCTCCAAATGCGTTAAGCCGTAGCGCACCGCACCGCCGATTGACCCGTCAAAAGCGGCATAGCGTTCGCCGCCGCTCAACACGGTGACACCGCTCGGAACACTCGGCAAAAACAGCCCTTCTTTTCGGAAGAGCAGTAAATCCATGTCGTATTCGCCAGTTTGGTCTAACAGCGTCAGCAGGGTGATAAGGCTTCGCTCTGCGCCGCCGCTGCAAAGGGACGGAAGAATAAAAAGCAGACTTTTTTTCATCATTTTCACTCCGCTTTTTCGATGAATTCTTTTAACCGTTCGCCTGCGGAAAACGAGGCGGCAACGAACGACGGAACAACCGATTCAAGCTGTTGCTTCATTTCGTCTTTTTTCTGCATGAGTTCGTCAAGGCAGGCAATCAAATCCTCGGCGGAATTTAATTCGCTCACACTGCGTACGCAGGTTTCGCCGCCGAACAAATCGGTTGCAATGCCACGAGCCTTGATGCTGTAGCCCAACGCAAACGCAGGCACGCAGGACGAGTATGCACCGATGATGGAGTGGGTGCGTTNNCGGTGCGTGCGCCCAAAAACAAATCGGTGCGTGCGATGTAGCCCTTGTATTGGGTGGCGGTGAGATTGCCGGGCAAAAGCACGGCTTTTTCGCTGCCCGAAAGCTCCTTGATTTTTTTCAAAAAATCGTAGTCGTTGTTGCCGTCAATGGTTACATGAGGCACGAGCACGGGTGTGTA
>DNXM01000141.1 GCA_003505905.1 Oscillospiraceae bacterium | reverse complement strand
ACACCCCCGAAAACACCCCCGAAAAAGCACCCGAAAAAATCCCGGAAGAGGTGGAAGAATACTTCGTGCCCGACTTGGAAACCGCCCGAAAAACCGAGGCAGACGATGTACCTCCCGAGGTAAATCCCTCGGCGGAAGCCGTTCCCGCTTCGGAGCAAGCCCAACCGAATCCGGCGCCGATTTACACGGCACCCTATGCCTCCGGCGCACAAAACCCGATTGATTCCAACCAACCGTATCAGCCTCGCTATGCGGCAACGCCGAACTACGGGCAGACGCCGTATTATCCGACCCAACCGCCGCAGGTCGAGCCGGAAAAGAAAAAGAAAAAGACGGGACGCACCGTGTTCTGCGTTCTGCTTGCCGTTGTGATTTTGGTGGCAGGCATTTCCATCCCCGTTTCTCTGCTCACGGCAAAGAACGGCGACAGCGGCTTCAGCATCGGCGGAAAAGAAGAAAACGATGGGCAAAACAGTGAGCAAAAAGTAAACGAAGATGCCCCCGAAATCGAAATCAACCAATCGCCCAAGAGCAATGCCATCACTTCGGGCAAAACACTGACCCCTGCGCAGATTTACAAAAAAATCGCCCCGAGCATCGTGGCGGTTAAGCTGTATTCCAAGCAAAGCGAAAACGCTTTCACGCCCGGCACAACCGCTGACGACGGCTCAAGCAGCTCCGCTGTATCGGAGGGCACGGGCGTTGTATACAAGCTTGATGACAGCGGCACCTATTCCTATATTTTGACCTGTGCCCATGTCATTTCCGAATCAAATGTCATGGCATCTATTGAAACTGAGGATGGTACCCGCTACGATGCGGAAATTGTCGGCTACGATGCCCGTACCGATGTCGGCATTCTTCGTGTCAAGGGCAAATTTGAAGTTGCCGAGTTCGGCGATTCCGATGCCCTGTCGGTCGGCGACCCGATTTATGCCATCGGCAACCCCGGCGGCAGTGAGTTCTTCGGCTCGTTCACGGACGGTATCGTTTCCGCCATCGGCCGTTCCATCACCAGCAGCATCGGTTATGACATGATTTGCATTCAGCACAACGCTGCCATCAGCCCCGGCAACTCCGGCGGTCCGCTGCTCAACGAATACGGTCAGGTCATCGGCATCAATTCCTCCAAAATTGCCGCCACGGAATTTGAAGGCATCTCCTTCGCCGTTCCGATTACGCAGGCGAAGGATGTTATTGACAAGGTTGCCGCCTACGGCTATGTGCCCGGCAGACCGAGGCTCGGCATCAGCTATGTTCCGAACGATTCTTCCTCCATCAGCAGTGTCTATGCCATGGCGGTTCAAATGAAGGACTTGCCCAGCGGTTCGCTCGTCATTGCCAAAATCGAATCCTCCAGCGATTTGCTGAACACCGATGCACAGGCAGGCGACATGATTACCGCCGTCAACGGCAAAAAAATGGACAAGGCGGATGTTCTGCTTGAAACCATTGCAAACTCCAAGGTCGGCGACACGCTGACACTCTCCCTGTTCCGCATTCAGGTGCAGAACGGACGCTACGTCACCTCGACCTTTGATGTTAAGGTTAAGCTGATTGAAGAAACCAACAACCAAAACGATGAGGAAGAAACAACAAGAGCCTTGACCTATGAAGATATCTTCGGCTTTTAAGAACAAAAAATGAGATGTGCTGCTGTTGACCGAAACGGTACTTCGGCACAAGAAAAGGGGAATTTCTTATGGCATTCAAAGACAACCTGAAAGCGTTTCGCGCCGCCTGCGGCTTCAGCCAGGAGGATGTTGCAAAGGTGCTCGGCATTGACCGTTCCGCTTATTCCTATTATGAAAGCGGAAAAACCGAGCCGAGCATTCAAAAGCTGATTAAAATTGCAAGAATGTATCAGGTGAGCACCGACACACTTGTGGGCAACGATGCAGTTGCCGGCGAGCTTTCCGTCTGGAACGAAACGGACAAAGAGAACAAAGCACCGGTTTCGGCGCCGGAAACGCTCCGGCAATGCACAAACGACGAGCGGTCTTTGCTTGCGCTGTATCGCACCGTTGAAGACAAAAACGCCGCTTTTGAAGCGCTGAAAAAGCTCTGCCGAAATCAAACGGCAGGGGAATAACACAGGAGGAAAAAGCCCTTATGTTCTGTCAGAATTGCGGTTCATCCCTGATGCCGACGGATGCGGTCTGCCCAAGCTGCGGTGTGCCGAACCCGAGCGTTTCTCAGCCGGCACAGCCTCGTCCGTCCGCTCCGGTGAGCAACGAAAAGCCCCGTGGCGAAAACAAGTTCGGGCGCAGTTATGCCGCCATTGCTTCTGCCGTTTTGGTGTTTCCGACCTTGATTTGTCTGGTCATTGACTACTTGTGGAATCACGAAAACAAAATCGACTGGTCCGCCTATATGCTCGGCATTGTCATGCTCGGCTGGATGCTGTTTGTCCTGCCCGCACTCAAGCCCAAACACCCGATTGCAACCGCCGGCATCTGCGCCGGCGTGTTGATGCTGTATTTGGTGTTCCTGTCCTACATAAGCGGTCGAGCCGCATGGTACATCGAATATTGCCTGCCCATCAGCATTATGATTATTGTGTCATCCGTGCTGATTACGCTGTTGATAGCCTACAAGGTCATCAAAGAGGAGCACATCTTTTCTGCCATTTTCGGTCAATGCGGTCTGCTCTGCTTCGGCTTTGAAATTCTGTTTGACATCCGCAAACGGGGTATCATCGAGCTTCGCTGGTCGCTTGTTACCGCCGTGCTCGCCATTTCCGCCATTGCCATCACCGAGGCCTTTGCCTACACACGCCGCATCAACAAAAAGTAAGCTATTCAAGCAGCAGCTCCCTTGCCTGCCCTGCGCTGATTTCGCAAAGCACGGTGTTTTCAATGCCCTGCTCGGTGCGAATCGGATTTTGCGAGCAGATTTTCGCACCGCTCAAAAGGGAGATTTTTTGCAAAAAATAAGCTTCCGTCTGCTTCAGCAGTCGCCGATTTTCGTCGGTTGACTGCTGTTGTTTTTTATAGGTGCGGTACACATATTCGGTGTAGCCCAGCGGCAGTTCAATGCCACGCACCACCAAGCTGTGCCGCCGCACAACGCAAACGCAGTCGGGCCGTTTGCCGGGTTGCGAAAGATTCCATGCAAAAAACCGAACCGAGTAAAACCTTTTTTCTTCATC
>DNXM01000102.1:1631-2646 GCA_003505905.1 Oscillospiraceae bacterium | reverse complement strand
GGCTTCCAGTATCCGATTCCGACGTATTCCATTACGCGCGATTTTGATTGGTCTGAAACCGAGAACAACCGTTTGCTCTTCGAGATGACCTCCAAATACGGTACGCCGTACTTCTCCAACTATATTAACAGCGATATGGCGCCGAGCGATGTGCGCAGTATGTGCTGCCGTTTGCGCTTGGATTTGCGTGAGTTGCGCAAAAAGTCCGGCGGCTTCTTCGGAAGCGGCGAGTCTACCGGCTCTGTGGGCGTTGTCACCATCAACATTCCGAGAATCGCTTACCTTTCCAAGGATGAAAAAGAATTCTACGAGCGCCTCGACCATATGATGGATATTTCCGCCCGTTCGTTGAAGATTAAGCGCGAAACCATCTCCCGTTTGCTGGAGGAGGGCTTGTATCCGTACACCAAGCGGTACCTCGGCACCTTCAACAACCACTTCTCCACCATCGGCTTGGTCGGCATGAACGAGGCTTGCCTGAACGCCAATTGGGTGGCAAAGGATTTGACACACGAGCAGGCACAGAAGTTCACGCAGGATGTTCTCAACCATATGCGTGAAAGACTCAGCGACTATCAGGAGGAATACGGCGACCTTTACAACCTCGAAGCAACGCCTGCCGAATCCACCTCCTACCGTCTTGCCAAGCACGACAAGGCACAGTTCCCGAACATCATCACCGCAAACGAGGGTCAAACCCCGTACTACACCAACAGCTCCCACTTGCCCGTCGGCTACACCGCCGACATCTTTGAGGCGTTGGATGTTCAGGATGATTTGCAGACACTTTACACCTCGGGCACGGTTTTCCATGCCTTCTTGGGTGAAAAGCTTCCCTCTTGGCAGTCTGCCGCTTCCCTTGTGCGTAAAATCGCCGAAAACTACAAGCTGCCTTACTACACCCTTTCCCCGACATACTCCGTGTGTAAGAACCACGGCTATCTCACGGGTGAACTGTATGAATGCCCCGAGTGCGGCGAAAAGACCGAGGTTTACAGCCGTATTACCGGCTACT
>DNXM01000102.1:0-1611 GCA_003505905.1 Oscillospiraceae bacterium | reverse complement strand
CGTTCAGAACTGGAACGACGGCAAGTCGCAGGAATTCAAAGACCGTAAGCTTTACGATATTCCGAATTCCAAGCTTCGCAGAAAGGCGCAGACCGTAACCGCCGAAAACGATGAAAAAGTCGAAAAGATTGCGGCTGATGACGCACGGATTTTGCTGTTCACCACCAAAACCTGCCCCAACTGCAAGCTTGCGAAAAAATGCCTGAACGATGCAGGCATCGGCTACACGGTTGTGGATGCCGAAGAAGAGCTTGACCTTGTTTCCGAGTTCGGCATCAGCCAGGCACCGACTTTGGTTGTTCTCAACGGCGAAGAAGCGCAGAAATACATCAACGCTTCCAACATCCGCCGCTATGCAGAGAGCCAAAAATAAAAGCAAACAAACCACGCATCAAAAAGGCAGGAGGAAACTTCTGCCTTTGTTTTTCGGAGGGAAACAATGAATTACGATATCATCATCATCGGTGCAGGCTGTGCCGGATTGACCGCCGCCGTTTATGCCGCAAGAGCCGGCCAAAAAGTTATCCTGTTGGAAAACGAGGGCATCGGCGGTCAAATCAGCACCTCTCCCCGTGTGGAAAACTATCCCGGCATCAAAAGTATCAGCGGTATGGATTTTTCCGACCGTCTGTTTGACCAAGCGAGCGATTTGGTGGTTGAGCTGGAGCTTGCCAAAGCCGAAAAAATGGAAAAAGAAAACGGACGCTTCATCGTTGTGACCGAATACGGCAACTACACGGGCAAGGCTGTGATACTTGCCAAATGATGCAAGCACCGCACGCTCGGTTTAGCCGAGGAAGAACAATTCGTCGGCAAGGGTGTATCCTATTGTGCGGTTTGCGACGGCGCTTTTTACAAGGACAAAACCGTTGCCGTGGTCGGCGGCGGAAACACCGCACTGCAAAACGCATTGATGTTGGCGGAAATCTGCCAAACTGTTTACTTAATTCACCGCCGTAACACCTTCCGTGCCGAGGATAAGCTGATTGCGCAAATCAACGCAGCTGAAAACATCCAAACCGTTCTCAACACAACCGTTGAAAAGCTCAACGGAAACGCAGTGCTCGAAAGCGTAACACTGAAGGACGGCACCGTGATTGCAACGGACGGTCTGTTTGTTTCCATCGGTCAGCAAGCGGATAACGCTGCCTTTGCCGACTGCGTTGCTTTGGATGAAAGCGGCTATATCGTTGCGGGCGAGGACTGCCAAACAAGCTGTGAGGGAATTTTCGCCGCAGGCGACTGCCGCACAAAAGCCGTTCGTCAGCTCACCACCGCCGCCGCAGACGGTGCGGTTGCCGCTCTTGCCGCCTGCCGATTATAACTGATTTAAAAAATACCGTACCTTTTTCTTCACCGACACATCAACCTTCGCATAAAATGGGAAAAACATGAACGGAGGTTGATTTGAAATGAAGCAAACGGGTACGGCTTTTTTTATGGGCACAAACACGGCGAGCGGTTATTTTTCGCTGTTTCCCGAATTGTTTGACGCAAAGGACAACTGGACAGCCTACCTAATCAAAGGGGGTCCCGGAACAGGAAAATCAAGGCTGATGAAAAAAATTGCAGAGGAAGCCGAACGGCATGAGATGATTGCCGAACGAATTT
>DNXM01000185.1 GCA_003505905.1 Oscillospiraceae bacterium | reverse complement strand
CTATCCGTACTCTGTTGAAGAAAGCGCAAAGTACATGGATAAATTCGGCTCATACACCGGCAAAACAACCAGAACCCAAATGGATGCCGCACTTCGTGAAGTTAATGTCAGCGAATACGGCGAAATTGCAGGCTATGACCACCTTTATTTCTTCTGCTATGAGTCCTTTGGTGATATTTACGATATTGCCAAGCGATTCAACGATTACATCGGCATGGTGAAAAAACAAACCGGTCACGACAAGGTAAATCTTGTTTTCATCAGCCTTGGCGGTGCTGTCGGCACAGCGTATTTGGATGCATATTTCAATGAGGATGATGTTAATCGTATTGTGTTCGTTGCCGCCGCTGTGGACGGTACAACCGTAATGAGCGATGTTTTTAACGGTAATTTCACGCTCACCGATTACGAGCTTCTTTACACCGATTTCCTGCCGTCAATTCTCGGTATGCTGAAAGTGCCCGAGTATGAGTGGCTCGGCGGTCTTGCTTCGGTCGTATTCCGTCTATTGCCTCATAACCGCATGGAACGCTTGCAGGAAGCACTGTTCTCTACCATTAAGGATACTCTCATCAGTAAGATGTTCGCAAGGTGCTCGACAATGTGGGCGTTGATTCCAAGCTCCGAATATCCCGATCTTGCAACAAAATATCTATCCGACCCCGAATCAGCACCCTTGAAGGCAATTACCGACAAGTATTGTCGTGCACAGAGCAACAACCGTCAGACAATTTCGAATATCGTAAAGAACACCGATGTCGAAATCATGAATATCTGCGGTTACGGTTTGGATATTCCCGCTGTTTTGAGCAGCTATTATACCGAAACATCCGACAACATCATCAATACATCATCCGCTTCAATGGGTGCAAAGGTTGCAAAGCCGGGCGAAACCCTCGGAAACGATTACAAGTGTGCGATTAACAGCAGTTATATCTCTCCCGACGGAATGATTGACGCCGGTGCAGGCTATTTGCCCGACACGACTTGGTATGTTAAGAATCAGAGCCATTTGAAGCTTCAAAAATCCAAGGACGTCATTCATTTTTGCGTTGAGCTTTTGGCAAATAAAGATATTCATGACATTAAGTCGAGCGGTTATCCGCAGTTTAACAACTACCGGGATTCCGATAATCTCTATTGGCTTGTCGAGCAGTTTACCGACGAAAGTGGCAGTATGAACCTTTCCAAGCTCAATGCCGCTAATCCGACTCAGGCACAGCGCACGGAATTCACCAACGCTTATAACGAAGCAGTTGCTTTGAAGAACAGCCATAATTGGGACGCAAAGACCTGTGACGCTTCCGTCATTCGTCTGTCCGCCATTGCCCGTGAGCTCGGCATCTTGTCCGGTAATTTTGTAACATTGGAAGAATATAACAAACGAATTGCCAAAAAACAGGCGACCGATTCACTCAGCCAAGTTCTCTTCTCGCTTTTTGGCACAAAGAGCTTTTGGGATCTTTAATCTATGATACATTTTCTGTTTTCTGTTATTCTCATGCTCCTTGCCGGTGCTTACGGTTGGGGGATGAGAGGAAGTGCTATCGGCGGTGAAAAGGGAGCTATGCTTCCCGGTGCGCTGATTGGCGTTATTCTCGCTTTTAGTACGGGAATTGTCAGCGTTCAGCAAAACTTAATTTACTATGCGGCTCTCGGCGCCGTCGGAATGTATTTCGGCGGCACAGAGCCGGATGCGCAAACCATGGGCTTCATTTTGCATGGAAGACCTGCACCGAATTACAAAAAGGGGCTTGTCGGCTTGATGCTCAAGGGCAGTCTTTGGTTTGGAATTTTTGCCGCCGTTTTCGGCGTTGGCTATTCCGTAAAAGCCGGTTTGCTACGCTGCAAGGCATATGAATTCGCAATTCTGATTGCCGCAGTCATTGCTGCAAGGTTGCTTGGGTATGTGTTGCTCAATAAGCCGTTCAACCGTGAAGAGGGGATTCGACCGAAAATCTACTTTTCCGAAACATCCCGGGAAGAATGGGGCGGTTTGCTGTTCACCTTGCTCGCTTTTCTTGTTTTTGCCTTTGTGAAAGGGAATTCATTCACACTTTGGTTTGTTCTTGCCGGCGTTTTCGGCGGAGGTATCGGCTGGGCAATCGCCATCAATCTGTATTGGTTCGGTGCTGTTCCGCAAGCGAACGGAAAGCAACTGTTTCCGAGGCTGAACCGTCTTGGTGTTTTTGAAGGCTGGAAGCTCATGGAAATGACGCTCGGTTCATTCGGCGGAATTTGTCTGCTCATTGCGTTTGCGGCTTTGAATCAAGTGAACGGGTTGCATTCCGCAAGCTTTGATTTTGCCATGTTGTTTAACTATTCAAACAAAACCGCTTTGGGTGACTTTTTGAAGAGCCAAACAGCCGCCGTTATCCTTGTTGGTGTGTGGCTGGCTTATTTGATTCAGTACACCGTTGTGGTGTTGACCAATCACAAAACCGAACGCTACGAAATTATCACCGATTCGGTGAACCGTGGCATTTTGGTTTATTTTCCGTTGTTGATGCTTTTGGTCGGCAACAAATATGCAGCCGCTTTTGTTGCCATCACAGCAATGATTTGGGTGCTGACCGAACAAATGGCTTTGGAACGCTATCTGGGGCAGGGAAGATGTGCTGTATTGAGCGTCATCCTTTTTGTGCTGTCCGTCGCTTCCGCTGTTTATTGTATTATTCTCGACAAGGAAATTTCGTTTTTGATTCCTTGGCTGTTCTATTTGGTCGGTTACGAAGCAATTGATTGGATTGCGATTTTTGAACCGAACTATTTACAGCCGCTTCGCAAACGCCGCAAAAAAGAAAAACTCGGATTTATTTCGTATCTGCGCTTGTTCGGCGGTCAAGCAACCGTTCAGCCGACCTTTCTTGCGTTTATTACCGTGCTCGGCATCTTCGGTATAATACAATTTCATTAACTTACAACC
>DNXM01000067.1 GCA_003505905.1 Oscillospiraceae bacterium | reverse complement strand
TTTATCACAGCCTGACCTACGCACCGGTGGCTTTGATTTTTAAAAAAGTCGGCAAAAGAATTTCTTCTTGAATAAACGGAAAGGAAGAACGCTATGAAAAAATCCACAAAAGCTTTTTTGGCAACCATTGGCACGGCGGCGGGCGCAACGGCGCTTGTTCTCGGCACGGGCGAGTTGTTGTATCAGTCCATGTTGACCTTCAAGGGCTTGACCTATGTGCAGAGTAAGCGCATGAAAGACCCGAAGCATTTAGACCGACTGAAGCCGACCGATTTTTCGGCAGAGATTCCGAGATGGTTCGAGGAAAAGAATCATTCCTATGTCCATTCCACCAACTGCTTCGGCGAAACGACAACCGCCGAATGTATTGACGATTTTCCCGAAAACAAGCGTTGGGCGATTATCTGCCACGGTTACACCGCAGACCCGCACAGCATGGCTCGTTACGCAAGGTTTTATCATCAAAAGGGCTTTAATATGGTTTTGCCTTGCATGAGAGGTCACCAAAATTCATCCGACCCGAAAATTTCGATGGGCTGGATGGACCGCTTTGACATCATCGGCTGGGTTTACTATATTCTTCACCGCTGCCCCGATGCACAGATTGTGCTGCACGGCGAATCCATGGGTGCCGGTGCGGTGATGATGGCGTGCGGTGAGCAGCTGCCGAGCAATGTGGTTTGTGCGGTGGAGGATTGCGGCTTTACCAGCGTTTGGGATGAGTTTTCTTATCAAATCGGGGAGATGGTTCACTTGCCCGTGTTCCCGTTTTTGTATGCCGGTCAGTTTATGACCAAGCTTCACGGCGGCATTGATTACAAGGAAGCCTCGGCTGTCAATCAGCTCAAAAAGGCAAAAACGCCGATGCTGTTCCTTCACGGCGAGGCGGACGATTTTGTGCCGTTTGAAATGGTGTTCCGCAATTATAAAGCGTTTGACGGCGAAAAGGATATTATGACCATTCCCGATGCAGGTCATGCCTGTTCGGTTACCACACACCCCGAAATGTATTGGGAAAAGGTGTGGGAGTTTGTTGGCAAGTATGTCGATTTGGGCGAATAAGATAAAAAAGAACAGGCAGTCGATTGGGTTGTCCCTTTCGGCTGCCTGTTTGGTTAAAGCTTAATTCGCAACGGCGGTTTCGCCTTCGCTGACATTGAACAGCTCGGCGGATTGAATGACGACCTTTGTTTTCGGGGAAGAATACTGCCCGTCACTGCCGATGTCCATTTCCAATTCGGTGAGCGAATCCAAGAACAGCATTCCGTCAATGACCTTGCCGAAGGCGGCATACTGACCGTCAAGGGTGGAGGCGTAATTGTCGGAATAGCAGACGAAGAATTGGCAGCTGCCCGAATCGTAATCGTCCGCTCTGCGAGCCATGGAAACAACACCGCGGGTGTGGGAAATGGGGTTGTCAAAGCCGTTGGCGGAAAACTCGCCCTTAATGGTGGATGAGCCGCCCGTGCCGTCACCCTTTGGGTCACCGCCCTGAATCATAAAGTTTTCCCGAATGCGGTGGAAGGTTAAGCCGTTGTAGAAGCCTTTTTTGACCAGCTTCATAAAGTTTTTGCAGGTTTCGGGGGCGTACTCGGGATACAGCTCCATGGTGAATTCGCCTGTTTCACCGCCCTCAACCGCAACCGTGAACTTCACCTGCGGATGTGAGCCGTATTTTTTTTCGACCTTGTTTGTGGTGCGGTCAACATAATAATCGCTGTAGTTGCCTTCTTGGTGACCGCTTGCGTCTTCTTCGCCGCCGGTTTTGCCGGAGCAGGCGGTGAAAACGCTGACGAAAACAGACAAACACAGCAAAAGTGCGAACAGCTTGTACGATTTTTTCATTTGAAACACCTCTCTTTTTTTCTTGCATCCTACTATACCATTTTTTTACCGAAATTTCAATACTTTCTCACGGCTTTGCACAAGGCTCTTGACGCAAGCGCAAGAAAGGGTTAAAATAACAATTACAGCATTATATAATAAAGAGAAAGGAGCTTGTTATGTCAGACTGTATTTTCTGCAAAATCGCCGCCGGTGAAATTCCGTCAAAAAAAGCATATGAAGACAAAACCGTGCTGGCTTTTTACGATTTGGAGCCGCAGGCACCCGTTCATGTGCTTGTTATTCCGAAACAGCATATCCAATCCGCCGCCGCAATTACGCCCGAAAACTCCGCTGTGGTTGCGCATATTTTTGAGGTAATCGCAAAGGTTGCCGATGAGCTTGGCTTGAAGGACGGCTTCCGTGTGGTGTCTAACTGCGGTGCGTGTGCCGGTCAGAGCGTACCGCACCTGCATTTCCATTTGCTCGGCGGTCGTGATTTCACATGGCCTCCCGGTTGATGAAAGCTTTTTTCAAAATTATTATGAAAGCAGATGTTATTCATGAGTGAAAAATATTATACGATGACGATTGCAGGCTGTGAGCGCAACCTGCCTCTTTGCCCGATTAACGAAAAATTGGACATTGCCGGCTTTATCATTTTCGGCGATGTGGAATTGACGGTTGCCGCCGCCGCAGAGCTGCTGAAAAAGCTGCCCGAGTTTGACTGCATTGTTACACCGGAAGCCAAGAGCATTCCGCTGGCATATGAGATGGCTCGTCAAAGCGGCAAAAAGTATGTTGTTGCCCGCAAAAAGGCAAAGCTCTATATGCAAAATCCCGTTGAGGTGAATGTGCGCTCCATCACCACCGATGCGGTGCAGACCTTGATTTTAGACGGTGCGGACGGTGAGCAGATTCGCGGCAAGCGTGTTGTGATTTTGGACGATGTTATCAGCACGGGCGAATCGCTTCGTGCCGTGGAGGAGTTGATTGCTCCGTTTGACTGCCGAATCGTTGCCGAGGCGGCTATTCTTGCCGAGGGCGATGCCGCAGAACGCACGGACATTGTCTTTTTGGAAAAATTACCTTTGTTCTTCAAATAATTGTTTTCAAATGAGTGTGTGAAATGCTTCTGAACCCTTTTGCCCGAATCGGTTTGAGCTTTACCGTTACGCTCTTCGTGCTGAATTTTTGTCCGGATTTTACAATCGCCGCATTCGTTACCGCTGCGGTGTGTTTCCTTTTGTGCCTTTTTTGGAAAAGGCTCCCGGGGCGCCAAGGCTCGGCGATTGCGTTTTTCAGCGCCATGACAGCGGCACTGCTGTTCTTCGGAACACAGGGGCTGTATTGGACACCTGCCTGCCTTTTGGACGGGCAGACCATGACGATTTGCGGTGAAGCAACGGGAGAAGAATCTCCGTGCGGTGAATACGGTACCCTTACGGTTCTTCGCACCGATTCAGGGGAAAGGGTTCGGCTTTGCACCAAAGAAAAGATGAATTTGAATCCGGGCGACCGTGTTCGGTTTGTCGGTAAGCTTCATGCGGATAATGCGTGGTCAAACCGTGCCGAGCGTGCCTTTTTATACTGCTGGGCGCCGAAGAATATTTCCGTTCAAAAAACGCAGACGGTTCGCCTGCGAGATGTTCCGCAGTATATGCGCCGCACCTTGTTTGACCGCATTGTTTCGCTTGTCGGAAAAGAAAACGGAGCCGTTGCCGCCGCCATGGTGACGGGCGATAAGAGCCTTGTGTCGGACGATATACGCAATGCGTTTTCCGTCAGCGGCATTTCGCACACCATTGCCGTGTCGGGGCTTCACATGAATTTGGTGGTGCTGGCGCTCTACCGCTTTTTGTCGTTTTTGTTTCGCACAAGGCGGCGATTTTGCGCTCTGCTCTGCATTGCTGCGGCGTGGCTCTATGCGGCGGTTGCCGACTTTACGCCGTCGGCGGTGCGCGCCTGCGTGACAACGAGCGTGTTTCTCGGCGGTATCGCGCTTTATCGCAAGGCAAACCCATACAATTCGTTGGGGCTTGCCGCCTTTTTGATTTTGCTGTGCAACCCTTATGCCGTTTGCGATTTGTCGTTTGAGCTTTCCTTTTCGGCGGCATTCGGTTTGATTTGGCTGGGCGAAAAAATGAGGGCTTTTCAGCCGTTCGCCCGTGTGAAGCCGAAAGCTTTGAAAAAAGCGTTGACTGCCGTTTACGATGCGGTGTCGGTTACCCTTTGCGCAACGGTCAGCTGTATGCCCGTGTATGTGTGGCAGAATTTTGATGTGACCTGCGCCTGCTTTTTTACCAATGCGGCAACCTTTTTTGCCGTGCCGCCGGTGTTGGTGACCGGCTTGATTTCCGCTTTGCCCGGCACGGTTGGGCGAATATCGGCAAGGCTGTGTTGGCTTTGCACGAAATATATTTTGTTTGTGGTGGAATGTGTGGAAAAAGTCGAATGGCTTTCTTTGTTTTCCGTGCAGGCCGCTTTGATTGCTTCGGCAATCGCTTTTGTCGGCACATTGATTTACTTTTATCGCAAAAAAGTGCCGAAGGAAAACCGATTTCTTTTGAAAATTCTTTGCCTGCTTCGGCAGGTGAATCGAAATAAACCGAAATAATTTTTGGAGGTATGCGCTGTGGCTCGTCCGAATGAAGCCGAATTTAAGAAGATGCTCGCCGCAGGCGACCTGCCAAATATATATCTTATCTACGGCGAAGAGGATTACCTGAAAAAGCACTATGTTTCGCAAATTGTAAAAAAGAGCGTTGACCCTGCGATGGCAGACTTTAATTTGCACCGCCTCAACGGCGAAACCTGCACGGTGGACGAAATTTTTCAGCTGAACCAAGCCTTGCCCTTCATGAGCGGAAAATCCTTCACCACAACACAGCTTTTTTCGCTCATGAAGGGCAAGGCTTGGTT